>JAATGU010000107.1 GCA_015654535.1 Bacteroidales bacterium | reverse complement strand
CCTTCAAAATTTAATTCATTACTTTGTAAACGCATAAGCTTTGAGTTTGATGAATATTTGAGTTCTACTGCTACAAATATAATAAAGCTCTTGGCTTATGCTATTATTAAGCTAATTCGCATTACAAACATAGGAACTAAATTAAGGTGAATTATTTTTTTGTTTTACTGATACTTAAAGTCAGCTTCCTTACCACTTTGGCTATCGGGGGCAATCCATACTGCAAACTCTCCGGTCTCAGGACGTTTCACCATATCAGCTTGCCAATAGGCAAGATCGTTGAGAGTAATATGGAAGGTCACCGTATGGGTCTCATTTGCTTTAATAAATATTTTCTCAAAACCTTTTAATTCTTTTACCGGACGTATCAAGGAGCCTACCTTATCACGTATATACAGTTGTACTACTTCACTGGCATCGTAGTTACCTGTATTGGTTACATTGCAGGAAACAGTCAGCGTTTCTCCTTTACTAATGACAGCTGATGAGAGTTTTACGTCACTATAATTGAATGTGCTGTATGACAAACCATAACCAAAGGGGAATAGTGGAGTGTCTCCCGCATCAAGGTGATAACTAGTAAAACCCAGTGACGTTTGTTTGGCTCCAACTTCAATATCGTCTATTAGTGTAATATTACTTGCTGGTCTACCTGTATTTTTATGCGCATAATAGATAGGAATCTGTCCTACCATGCGTGGCAAAGTGACTGGCAATTTGCCTGAAGGTACTGCTTTGCCGAAAATTAAATCGGCCAAAGCCGGTCCCGCCATTGTGCCACCATGAAAAGCATACAGCACGGCATCCGCCAGTTCTGTTTCTTTAGGTATGGTAAGGGGACGACCAGCCATAACCACCATAACTAGAGGTTTTCCGGTTTTCTTAAGTGCAGCGACCAGTTCTGCTTGTTTTCCGGGTAAACTGATATCAGCTCGACTACGGGCTTCTCCCGACAAAACAGCTTCTTCACCGGCAAAAAGGAGAACCACATCCGCCTTTTGTGCGGCAGCAACAGCTTTCTCTATACCTTTTTCGCTTTTATCACGGCTATAAGTAAGACCCTTTTCAGCAATTACTTGAACTTGTTTTCCATATGTTTCACGAATAGCCATCAGTGGAGTTATACAATGTTCAGGCTCAGCGTCAAAACACCAAGTACCTAATTGATCAGCCTGTGAGTCGGAGAGCGGTCCAATAACAGCTACTGATTTTACAGAAGAATTCAGAGGAAGAACAGAATGATTGTTCTTCAATAAAACGACACTCTCGATAGCTGCATCTTTCGCTTTTTGGAGCGATTCAGCCAGATAATAAGGCATTTGTGTTCGTTCCTTAGTGTACGGATTATTAAATAATCCAAGCCGGAACTTCAAACGAAGGATATTGCGAACAGATTCATCCAGTAGTTTTTCATTTACTTTTCCAGAATGTACTAATTCTTCAAGGTGATTGATGTAAGCGTACCCCATCATATCCATATCAACTCCGGCTAAAACAGCTTTTTCAGCAGCTTCTTTCAAATCGGTACAAAAACCATGAGGAATCATTTGTTCAATAGATCCCCAGTCGCTTACTAGCATCCCATCATACTTCCATTCATTCCTCAAGATTTGCTTGTTTAAAAAACGATTGCCAGAAGAAGGTACCCCATTAATATCGTTGAACGAGCACATAAATGTAGCTACTCCGGCTTTTGCCGCTTTCTCAAATGGTGGTAGGTAAACTTCTCTCAGCTGAACTTCCGGGACCCAGGTAGTATTATAATCTTTACCCGACTCTGTTGCTCCGTAAGCCGCAAAATGTTTGGCGCATGCCGCCATGCTGCTCGGTGAATTCAGATTGTCGCCCTGAAAGCCTTTGATCATAGCCTCACCCATCACAGAAGTAAGATAAGGATCTTCACCGCATGACTCGGCAATGCGTCCCCACCGCGGATCACGAGTAACATCAATCATCGGCGCAAAAGTCCAGCGTATGCCCGAAGCAGTGGCCTCAAGAGATGCTACGCGAGCACCATTTTCAACCACCTTTGGATTCCACGAAGCAGCTTGTCCTAAAGGAATAGGGAAAATAGTTTTGAAACCATGAATCACATCACGGGCAATAATCAATGGAATTTTAAGCCGGCTCTCTTTAACTGCAATTCGCTGTAATTCGTTGATTGTTTGTACGTCAAGTTCATTTAATATAGAACCAACTTTGCCAGAACGAATCTGACCTTTCATATCATCAGTTAGCCCAGCAGTGTTCAACTGATTCATCTGACCAATTTTTTCCTGCAAGGTCATTTGCGAGAGTAAATTTTCTATCTGCTGTTCTACAGCATTGTTGCTCTGTCCGTAGCACATTAACGAAACAGCAGTCAGTACAGATGTCAACAACTTTTTTAATTTTAATCTATGCATGCCGATTTTAATTAACTTCACTTTAAATTATTTTATAATCACAACCTTTGATATATCCCCAGCAGATACAATATACATTCCAGCTGCCAATGGAATCAATTGATTGCCGTCCACTGTAACTTTTTGCACAACACTACCATTCAGCAGATATATTATTACATCACCTTTGTAGTTATTTACACTAACCGCATTTCTCAAAGCATAAATATTCACACTACTGCCATGAACTCCTGTAAGACCAGTTGACGGACTTATAGCACCAAAAACTTGTAATTCCCATATAGATACTCCATACTGGGTAGCGGCTTTTGTTGAATGTACTTTAACATACCGAGCCTTATTTTTGATACCATAAAATTGATGTAGTACTGTTGCCATTCCTTCTACTCCAGTTTTACTATAAACCGGTTCACCAAAGTCGACATTATCAAGCGAATAGGAAACGGTATAATCTTCAGCACAAGCACCTTCCCATAAGATTTCTACCAGATCGATATCGTAAACATCTCCTAAATCAACTGTAATCCATGCTTCATAATCTCTATTAGTTGGATCAACAGCGGGACACACCCATCTTGTAGCGGCATTTCCATCAACGGCACTGGTGACAGGAGAACTTCCATCTTCATATTCTCCACTACATGATACCGGTTTTTTTAATGCCAGATTTTCGCCTTCTGCTACAACTTCAATTTTCACCATATTGCTCTCAACAGCTCCATTTTTTGCAATAATAGTAGCCGCCCCTTTTTCTATTGCGACATACTTATTCTCTTGTATACTGCCAGAACTTACAACCCATTCAAGCGGTTCTACAGGAACAAAATCCGCACCATACTGATCTTTCATTGTTACAGTTAAAATAACAGGACGTCCCACAACAGCAGCTACAGATTCGGACGAAATTTCAATGGAGTTCACCTTACGGGCCTCTTTTACAGTAAGCATAGCCGTACTACTTACCTGAACATCACCATCAATAGCTATAGCTGTAAGTGTATAACTACCGGGAGTAAGCCCTTTTACATATAAAAGTCCGTCTTTATTGAGAATCTCTGCTGCACTTGTAGGATTAATTGTTACCTGAATAGTAGCACCTTCAAATTTTCCACCTGCCTGATTATAGGCAACAGTAGAAATTAGAGCCTCTTCTCCTGCTACCACCTCAACATTATCTATATGAACAGAAGTAAGAACCGGGTTGTCGACGTCTATATGTTTTCCTAATGCAAATACTCGAAACTCCCAAAAGCTATAACCATAATCAGTAGCACGTTTGATTCCTTTAAATCTTACATAGCGAGCCGCTGCATCCACCATAAGTTTTTCATCATATGGGAAACTTGTTAATTCACGATCCCCATGATAAATTGTAGTCCATCCTTCATCAGAAGCTGGATCTGCAAGAGTTCTTGTAGCCGCCTGTATTTCAAATTGCTTAGCATAAGCCGCCTCCCACTTTATCTCTATTCTATTCAAATCAAAAGCTTCGCCTAGATCAACATACCACCATTCATCGTCATCTCCACTTTTAGATTCCCAACGAGTATTATCATTTACATCATTACCCATACTTGGAGTTCCACTTGATGCATATGAAGGTCTACCCGCTGCAATATTTTGTGTATTATCAAAAGGCATCTCTACTTTAACCGTTTTTACCGTCGATTGATTGCCATTATAATCTACTGCCATTACACTGATATTATAGGTAACCCCAGACTGCGTTTTAGGAAGTGAAAACTCCGGAAAAAAACAAACTTGCTCTATACCATTCTCTTTATCATAAACATAATAAAAAAAATCATCATCAGCAGTCGCACTAAATGCAATACTATAAGTAGCCTCACTTTCACTAACTGATATATTTCCCATCTCAGGAGGAGTAATATCGCCGGTTTTAGGATT
Source organism: Bacteroidales bacterium (assembly GCA_015654535.1). Lineage (GTDB taxonomy): Bacteria > Bacteroidota > Bacteroidia > Bacteroidales > Bacteroidaceae > Bacteroides. The sequence continues at coordinate 15,414 of JAATGU010000107.1, read as the reverse complement.
ATTTATAATCCCTTTAGTATAATCAAAGAGCGTGGATATCAGATAATTTTCTGCATCGTGTGGAGAAAAAGCGGCAAATACTTGCATTTTTACTTTCTGTTCGCCTTCTCTGAACTGATAATAACCAGGTTGATTATCGGAGATTTTATTCCAAGCAATAAGGTTATCTTCTGATCGTTGAGCAAGATTCATTTCATACTTATTGTTTCCATCCTGTCCCCAGTCTCGTAATTGAGCTGTCCAGGCTGCCGGATAATTATCTACTACATCTACCAGCTCAGCACTGGCAACATATTTTACATAAATCGTATTGTTCACATCAACGATGCGATACGAAATTGTTTGTTCGCGCAAATCTTCCTGATTTGCTAAATCATTAATCGTACCATACATTGGTACATTATCACCTACAGCTGTACCAAATGTTTGAGCATTGGTTTCGGTTATTCCATTTAGGCAAAAGCATATTAGAATTAATCCGAGTTGTAATTTATTTTCCATAATATCAATAATTTAAAAATAACAAATGTCGTTTATATAAGAAGCGTGATGTCTATTGTATGATCTGCTATTTAATAGCGTATTTTTCAGTGACCTGCACTCCGCTAACTAAGAATATTTTTATAATGTATATTCCTCTGGAAAGAGATGGTATATCTATTTTATTTTGATCAGATACATGCTTCATAATTTTCCCACTCATATCACTAATTTCTATATTTTTAACTTCAGTCTCTGTTTGGATATAAAGTGTATTTCCGCGTTGGTATGCTGATATTTGTGATTCTGCAAAAGCCGTATTTTTTATATCTGTCAATTGAGAATTTAGGCTAATCCAACTAATTTTACAAGTCGTATTATTTTTACTTCTTAGGCTAATTGTTTGTTTGCCGGCAGGGAGGGCAACATTTATAGTTTTTGTTTCCCATATATCAGTACTACCGGTAGCTTGAATTTCCTGTTCTGCCACTTTTATACCATTGGAATAAACTTCAATATAAGGATTAAATAAATTGTCGATACTTGCCATGCGGATTGATAACGGATATGTATTGGCAGAAGGAATATCAACCAAATAGTCAACAGAACGAGCCGCACTGAAACTTCCTAACTGTAATTTAAAGGGACTGTCTGGATCACTATTTAACTCGATTGTTACATATTCTGATTTAATATAATTGGTCGCTGGTATTTTACTGGTTGTATCATAATAATAATCTGCATCGAATGAGGACATATTTACATAGATTTCTCCTAAATCCGTTAAGGTACCAGCTGGAATACCTGCAGCATCATTTTTATACTTTAATAAAGCATAATAAGGATAAGTATCACTATTCTTAGCTTTAAACCAAGAGTATTTAGCAACCACAGGACTCAATTCCAGCGCTTCAACTTTTCGCACCATTTCATCTCGTTGAATAGTGCGGGCTGTTTGATCGTTGGTAAGATTATCCCATGCACAAAACTCCGTAAGCCATATTTTTTTGTTATAACGGTCTGCGATTTTATTTACAAACCCCATTAAAGCATCAGAAGTTATCATGTAACAATGCAGAGCTAAATAATCAACCCGGGCATTAGGTGCTAATTTGAAAAACTCATCATACCAAGTCACAGGATCATTATAAGGAGCATCAGGGGAATAATTTAGAGCTGGTCCCACTATTTCCAGATTAAAATCATCAGCAATTTTTTCTAGTGTAGGCCATATTTCTGCAGCTTGTGTTGGTGTCATATTAGCCTGTTTTTTAAAATTAGGCTCGTTAAACCCCAATATATATTTTACGCCGGAGTGACTATTTAAATAATCACGTAATTTTTGTTCATCAAAATTTCCATTCCATGCCATAGGAACAAACTCCATTGATGTACCGGGACCTACAACTTCTTCCTCAATACTACTAGGAGTTATTCCCCAATTATAATACCACGAAACGCCTGGAGATAAACTTGTAATTTCTTCGGGATATGTAAATCCATTCTGAGAAATACCACGTTTTTCGCTACGTTTCTGGGCTTGTATATCAGATGATGTTCCAAATAGTAATATAAATGCAATTAAACTAAAGATAGTAGTAATTTTCATATTATTCTAAATTATATTATTATAGCCGTATCACACTTGACTATTTTACAATGATTTTGCTTTTTACTATACTTTTATCCTCCATTTGAGCTTTTATTATATATACTCCAGCTTTTAAATTTGATAAACAGATAGAATTTTGTCCGGATACATTTATTATTTCAATTCCATTTATTGAAAAGACAAATAGCTGTATTACATTTCCATTTATGGACACAATTTTACTAGTTGAATCGTAATTTACCTGTGTATGATTAACCATATTAGAAGAAGGAATGCCTGTTATTTTTCCAGAGAACTCTTCGTCTTCATCACCTTTCTGATAAACCTTTACATAGTCAATATACATCTTTGCATCGCCATTACTAAGCGCTGTTACATTATTTATATCCCATATTGCCGGAAAATTTCCTCCCACGGCCAAATTAAAAATAAGGAAAAACTGCTTTTGAAAATAATATCCGGGAGCTTTCGGATCAGATAAAGAAGAAATGTTCATTTCGTAATAGGGACTCACATCAGGATATTTATCTTTATCAAGATACATTTTAATGCTTTCTTTATCCCAAATCATGGTAAAAAGGTGAAAGTCGTCTTGCAAGCCATAACTGTTTGTTGTTGCCTTAGCATAATTAGGATACCATCCATTTTCATAATATCCCCAATGGCAAGCACCATTGAAGTATCGATCTTGCGTATTATATTTTATACCATCTGCGTTACCCATTTCCACTATATCAACTTCTCCACATTTTGGCCAACTTACCGTAGAAATATTGTTTCCTAATAACCAAAAAGCCGGCCATAATCCATTTGCAGTCTTAGGCAATTTTATACTAGCTTCCACTTTCCCAAATTTGAATGACATCTTATTCTGAGTTGTAAGTCTGCCAGATGTTACAGCTTTTCCTCCATAGTTTTCCTTCTTAGCAGTAATTACAAGACAACTATTATCAGTAGATGGCTCTTTGTTTATTGTAATATTCTCACGACAATAATATTGCAACTCATTATTTCCTCCACCATTTCCATTTACTTCAATCGACCAGTTTTCTGATTCATTCAATGAATTTTCATCAAATAGATCCTGCCATATTAAATGGTATCCATCTGTTTCCCCAGTACCATTTTGATTGTCAGTAATGCCTATCGGGTCTGTACTAACAAAACTTTGATTATAGGATACGCAATTTTTCTCTTGTGAAAAAGTAGAATAATTTAGCTGTTCTTTAGATTCTTCTGCAAGAATAATATTACTAATTGATACTATAAATGCAAAAAACAGAATAGGTGAAACGGATAGTACAAATTGTTTTTTTTTCATAATTATACCTACGAAATGATCATTAATTTAGGGAAATTCATTAAATAAAAGGACAAATACCTATTGAAATTAAAGTACAACCAGAGCAAATAGATCGCTCTGGTTGTGATATAAAGCTTATTTAATAGCAATCTTCTTTACTATATTTTCAGATTTCAAAATATAGACACCTTTATTAATATCTTCGGTGCCAATTATTGATTTATTCGATGATTTTACCAACTTTCCAGAAAGGTCAAATAAGTCTATTCCTGCATTAGAACCTAAGATGGAAACTGATTTTTCTCCGACCAATACTTTTATATCTTCTGCAGGTGTATCACCGATCGCTGTGTTTTTTTTCTGATAAAAGAAAATAGCATCTATACAAATATTTGAACCAGTTGTGCCTCCACTTAGAAAAGATACAACATTCCCGGTGTATGCTGTATTTGCAAATTTGCATCCCATTTTAGAAAGAGTTGATATAGGAATATCAAATGCATGCCATTCGCCGTCACGAGTAAAGTTTGCATAAGGGTCAATAATTGTACCGTTATCATTGAAGGGAGTATTACCAAAGTTGAGCTCAGCATTGGTTTTTACATCACCATCACCAATAATCACAATTTGATTCTGAGAAGTTTGAGATTTGAATGCAATATGAAAATAATAAGAATCATCTAAACCTGTCATGTCTTTACCTGGTGCAACTCCGGCAAAACCAAATCCAGACCATCCTACAGAACCAACGGTAAAATCAATAAATGCCCCTGGAATGCCGTTGGAATTAGGTCCTACTGCTTCATTACTAACATATGTATTATCCCAGATATACAAAAAATGAGTCACATCATCCGGACGATAATCCTTTTTTATATTCGCTGGAGTTATTTGAGCGGATGATTCATCATCAAGATAAATTAAATAATAGTTTTTACCATTGGCAAAATTAAATTCAGCCTGTGCATAAAGATTGCTGCCTATAAAAGTGAGTAAAGCAGCCACTGCAAGAGTTAATGTAACTTTTTTCATAATACTTAAAATTTGAATGTTAATAATAATAATAATATTTATATTGCAGGAACAGATGTAAACACCTTGTTCCTGTTTTTCTTCTGATAAACTTAATATCCTGAATTTTGGGTCATTGGGTTAAGATTAATTTCTTCAGCAGGAATAGGAAATAATTCATGCTTTCCTTTGATAAAAGGTGCCATTTCATTTTGTACTTCTGAGTTTTCAGTTGCTTTATAAGCATCCATCACTTCTTTTGCAATTCCCCAGCGGCAGATATCAAACCATCTGTGCCCTTCCATGCCCAATTCTACTCGGCGCTCATGACGAATGGCCTTACGTAAATCATCCTGATTGTCATTATAATTCCCATATGGAAATGAAGGAAGGATATTGCTATTTCCTTGTCGAGCGCGCCCTCTTACAAGTTCAAGTGCCCATTTGGCACGATCTAAATTACTTGTTTCACAAGAAGCTTCTGCATACATAAGTAAGACATCAGCATACCGAATTACTTTTATATTAATAGGACCACGACTAGCATGTGTGAGTTTATAATAGGATCCATCTTCATTCATCATAGCATATTTTTTATTCAAATAGCGACTACTATGAAGATAGATTTCTTGTTCAGGAGTTTGAATCTGCTCATCTGTTGGATTAAGAATCGTTTCATCCCGACGTGGATCATTATTCTCATACTCATCATAAAGATTCTGTGTTGGTTTATTAAATCCCCAACCTCCACCGAGTAGGGACGATCGCGAACGCATTAAAATAACAGAAAAAGTTCCTCTTGTAAATCCATCACCTTCTCCGTAATCGCTGGTAGGGTCTTCCATATATTGAATTTCAAAAACAGATTCCCGGCCATTCTCTCCTTCAAGAGTAAAATTATCCCTATATTTAGGAACTAATTCATATTCGTTATATTTAGCATTAGATTCAATTATGGAGTCACCCCATTCTTTAGCTTTAGCATAATCATGCATATAAAGATATGTTTTTAGTAGCATAGCTTGCGCTGCTCCTTTGGTAGCTCGTCCTAAATCTGCTGAAGGATATTCACTTTTACGCCAAAGTTTTTTTTGTGCATCCTCAAGATCCTCAGTGATAAATTTGTATATATCATCTGCCGAAGCTCTAGGCTGTGCCCATTTATTAGAGCTGTCAATTACGAAGTCTATTTTAGGTATACCTCCGAAAATCCGAACCAAACGGAAATAGTACATGGCACGAAGAAATTTTGCCTCACCAATCAAACGATTTTGTAAACGAGTATCCATCAACGTATCTGTATGCATTTTTGGAACTTCTTGTAAGACTAGATTGCAACGGCCTATTCCCTGATACTGAGCTCTATAAAAATCAAGTAAATAACTATTGTTGGTATTCGTTTTAAAATTTTCCATATCATACACATCCGCCATATCACCAATGCTCTGTCCACCTTTAAGCGCATCATCCGAAACAACATCCCCAATAAACCATTCGGGAAAATAGGTTGAATTATATTCCCACATCATCGGTTGATAGGCCGCGTTAACGCTCTGTACGGCCGTAGCTCCGGAAGTAAAGAAATCGCTTAATTTTGTGACTCCGGGAGTAGGATCGTTCAACCAATCGTTACATGAATAAAAAGTAAATGGTAGCAATGATAGCAAGCTTATAAAAATATATTTTTTCATATTCCTGTGTTTTAAGTTATTAGAAGTTTAAATTTGCACCAACTAAAATGGTACGGGCCTGTGGATAATTTCCATAATCAACTCCACCACCAACTTCCGGATCGTATCCTGTATAATTAGTAATGGTTAATAGGTTACTACCTGAAACGTAGAAACGGCAACGATTAATCCCTACTTTAGAAGTAAACTTTGTTGGTAGTGTGTAGCCAAGCTGTACATTTTTGAGCCGGAGATAGGAACCATCTTCAACAAATCGACTAGATGGCAAGTAATTATTTGTGCTACCATATGGATTAGGGATAACACCATTCGAATTATCTTTTGTCCATACATTGCGCATCTGAGTTCCAAGAGTTGCTTCTTCGCCTTTTCCTTCGGTACGATAACGAACCTGATTATACAATTCGTTCCCATAGACACCTTGGAAAAAAAGCTGAACATCAAATCCTTTCCATTCAGCCCCTAAGTTCAATCCATAAGTGAGCCATGGAAATGGATTACCTAATTTCATTTTATCATTATCGTCTATCTTTCCATCGTTATTGATATCTGCATAACGAGCATCCCCCGCATGGTAAGCGATCTCATCTTTAGAATATGCGTAAAGATGTTCCAAAGCTTCTTCGTCTGTTTTATAGATTCCTTCGAATTTATATCCCCACAATGTATATAGTGCTAATCCTTGATCACAAAGCACTACATCATCAATTTGGCTATATATTTTTTGCCCTCCATTCAGTGCAGTCAGTTTATTATTAATAAACGAAACGTTACCATTAACGGAGTAACTCATTGACCCTACCTTGTTTTTATGATCAAGAGATATTTCAATACCTTTATTACGTACAGTACCGACGTTGTCTGTTGCATCATAACGATTACCGACATAAGCCGGTCCCTTAACGGTAAGTAACATGTCTTTAGTGTCACGTATAAATAAATCTATGTTACCGGAAAGCAGACCTTTGAAAAGGCCAAAATCTACTCCAACGTTCCATTGTTCTGTTGTTTCCCATATGCCACCATTATTTACATAAGTTAGTACAGTTGCACCGTTAGCTAAAGTCTGCTTACCTGTTCCCAAAACATAGTCCACAAATGTAGGTCCTGCATTAAACATTTTCAAAATAAAGCTATCGCTACCAATCTTGTCATTGCCAATACGTCCCCAGCCTGCACGTAACTTTAAAAAATCTAAATAGGATAAGTTCTTCATCCAATTTTCTTCACTGATTTTCCAACCTAACGCCATAGAAGGGAAATAGCCCCATGTGTTTTCCGGGAACATACTGGAACCATCTGCCCGGAAATTGAATGTTATCAAATAGCGGTTATTATAAGAATAATGTGCTCTACCCAAAAAAGAACTTCTGCGATTACGGCCTACTCCATCACCTGCATAAGAACGATCTTCTGTTGTTTGTGAAAGAAACCAGTTTGTCCTGTCCGGATTTAAAATAGATGCTCCGGAACCTCCTAATGTGTAATAATTATATTCTTCAGCTGTATACCCTGCCATTAATGAGAAATCATGCTGCATAATCTTTTGTGCATATGTAAGTGTGTTTTCTACTGCAATTGTAGAATAACGCCCCATGCTACTGGATAAAAAATTCTTATCATTTTTATCATAATCAGAATAAGCATATGCAGGTTTGAATAGTTTACTACGTGTGTTCGATAAATCCATACTTATATCAGAACGGAAAGTTAATCCTTTAATCGGGGCAATTTCTAAATACATATCTCCTACCCACCTTTCTGTTTTATCCGAGGGAAAAGAATTTTCCACCATACTAAAAGGATTGGTAACATTCTTAAAATTTGAAGATGCACTAATCTGACCGCTTAAATCGTCTCCTTTTTTATTTATTGCACCCATAGGGTAATGTGTTGGATCCCACGGAGCCATGGCTAAAGCTGCAGAAAGAATAGAAGCTCCTGCACTTGAATTATTATTCATTGCATTACGACCAGTAGAGTAAACAAAAGAAATATTTTCACCTATTTTTAACCATTTACGTACTTGAAAGGATGTATTTGCTCGTAATGTCAGACGTTTATAGTATGATCCCATAATAGTACCGTCCTGATTAAAGTAACTACTGCTAAATGAGTAATTGGATTTATCTGTGCTACCATCAATTGAAAGATGATAATTCTGAATCATAGCATTCTTTTTGAAAACTTCATCTTGCCAGTTTGTTTCAATTGATGAATAATCCACTCCATTCGGATTTTTTGCAGATAAAACGACTGGATAATATGGAGAACTACCCATCCGATAAGCGGAAAGCCAACCATTTAGACCATTTTTCTCATAATAACTCATTTCTGATTTTACCCCTTTCATACTAATTAAAGTATTGGCAAACTCATCCCGCTGCATCAGATCTAATTTATTCCAACGATTTTGCCAACCTACATAGGTATTAAATGAAATTTCGGACCTACCGTTTATCGTTCCCTTCTTTGTTGTGATTAAGATCACGCCATTAGCACCACGAGAACCGTAAATTGCTGTGGATGAAGCGTCTTTAAGGATCTCTGTCGATGCCACATCACTGGGATTTAAAAAACTAATATCACTAACAATAACATTATCTACAACATATATAGGTGAAGCATTATTTACCGTTCCAATCCCTCGGATACGTACTTCTGCTCCTCCACCAGGCTGACCACTATTGGCATTAACAGTTACGCCTGCCGCTCGCCCTTGTAAAGCTTGATCTAATCCGGAAGCCGGAGTTTTCTTCAACATGTCCGCATTGACTGTCGCTACAGCTCCTGTCAAATCACTTTTTTTCATTGTACCATAACCAATAGTAACGACTTCTTCCAACATTTGGGCATCTGATTCAAGTACTATATTAATGGTGCCACTTACATTGATAACTTTTTCTTGACTCTTGCATCCTATAAAAGAAAAAACCAGTATTTTTCCTTTAGGAATACCAATTGAATACTTTCCATTGTTATCAGTCACCGTAGCCATTCCAGATGTACCTTTTACTGAGATATTAGCACCTGGCAATGGATTACCATCATCCGCAGAGGTTATAACACCAGATATTTGTAGATTTTGGCCAAAGGAAAGTTGCCATAACAGCAAGCAACAACAAAGTAGAAGACTTTTTTTCATAGTATTATTTTAATTTTATTCTTTAGTATATGATTAACTAATAAATAACCTAAATTGAATGTTGCAAAGTTATATATAGTAAAAATTAATTCAAATGAATTTACTTACACAAAAATACAAAAACAGTTATAGATTATACAACAATACTACAACAATCATATTTGTAAATATCTAATAATAAAGTATTTAAATACTATTATGCTCTTAAACATATTACAGCATATGACTTAACAAGAAAAAAAGTTATAAATTAGGCTACTTATTTAAAAATTTGTAATAGCTAAATATGAGAATAAAAATTATATTGTGTATTGTTGTCTTACAGAGTATTATTTACTCAGTATTCTCAATTCATCCAACAGTCCGAAATTTTACAAGAAGCACATACAAAGCAGGTACTCAAAACTGGGATATAATACAAAGTAATAGTAACTGCATCTATTTTGCTAATAATGATGGATTATTGGAATTCGATGGTCAGAAATGGAGTAATTATCCTATTAGGAACTATACAAATATACGTTCCGTTATGTGTGATCAAGGAAATGGACGAATTTATGCAGGAGCTTTTAATGAGTTTGGGTACTATGCTTTAAATGGAAGCGGAGCTATGACTTATCATTCATTAGTAGACAAAGTCCCCAAATTAGATAAAAACTTCAATGAAATATGGAACATTCATATCTCTGATAATTCTATCTATTTTCAAGGTAATAAAGAAATTTTCAGGTACAATAAGGACCTTATCAAAGTATTCTCTTTTCGTAATAAAATTGATTGTTCAGCATTGGTGTACAATTCATTCATTATTGCTAGTTCACAGGGTGGTATATTTACATTGAGTGGAAATTTATTTGTTAGATTCCCTAATTCCGATATTTTGAAAGGCAAAAAAGTTTGTGCAATTCTACCCTTTACCAAACATAGAATATTATTTGTTACCGATTTCAACGGATTGTATTTATTTGACGGAGAAAAGATTGAACCATTTACCACAGATATTGATGAATTTCTCAAAACAAGCCAAGTTTTTTGTGCGGCAACTAACGGTCGACAAATAGCTTTCGGTACAGTCGTTAATGGGCTAGTTGTAAAAACTTTACAAGATAATTCTACAATCTATGTTAATACATTTTCCGGTTTGCAAAACAATACAATATTAAGTGTGTCTTTTGATAAACAGGATAATTTATGGTTAGGGCTAGACAAAGGCATTGATTATGTGCAAATTAATTCTCCAGTATACTCTCTATTCGGTTCCAATAATTTATATGGGGCGGGTTATACATCATTATTGAAAGGCGATGTTCTTTATTTAGGAACAAATCAGGGATTATATACAACTCAGTATCCAATAAAAAATACACCTGAGCCCATACACCTGAATCTTATAAATAAAATACAGGGACAGGTCTGGTGTTTAGTTAAAATAGAAAATACTATTTTTTGTGGCAATGACCAAGGAGCTTTTATTATTAATGGGAATGATATAGAAAAAATACCAAATGTAAATGGTACATGGAACTTTCATCTTTTGAAGCATACCTTGGAAAGTAATATAATATTGGGGTGTTCCTACGAAGGGCTTTTTATACTTAAAAAGGTAGGTAATAAATGGCGATTTTCAAACTTTATAAAAGGTTTTACGGAGTCCAGCGGTATGTATGAAGAAGACGATGAAGGGAAAATTTGGTTTAGTCATTGGATTAAGGGACTTTTTAGACTGACTTTGAATAAAGAACTTAATAGGGTCGTAAAAACAGATCATTTTGACACTCAAAAGGGATTGCCAACTAATCGAAATAACACTATTTTTCCTTTGGATAATCAATTAATTTTCTCGTCCGAATATGGCTTCTTTTTTTATAACAAGAAAACAGATAGAATGAGCCCATTAGATAAAATAAATAAATACTTTCCTATGCAGATGAACTCGATGCGTTTATATGAGGCTCCTACAAAAGATTTCTTTTGTGTTTCGGGTACATTTTTTGGCGCTGCATTTGTTAATCATGACAATTCCTATACAATTGATTCTCTGTCATTTAAATATTTAAGAGATAAATTAATTATTGGATTTGAAAATTTTAATTTCATTGATAAAAAGAACGTATTAGTAAGTACGGAAGACGGTTTTTCCTGGATATCCTTAACTCCCAAAAATAAAGGCAAGAATAATTATGGAAAAGTTTTTATTAAGAATATATACACAACAAACGACCGTGACTCTCTAATCGTAGGACAAAGAGGTGGTAATTCAAATCCAAATTCTGAACATGAATTTTCTTTTGCAGAAAACTCTTTGCGTTTTGAATATGTTTATCCTGAATTTAGAAATGAAAATGCAGTCACATATAGTTACTATTTAGAGAATTATGACAAAGACTGGTCTAGCTATTCATCTACCAATGTAAGAGAATACACAAAATTAAGTAAAGGGACATATATATTCCATTTGAGAGCAAAGAATAATTTTGAGTCAACGATTGCAGAAACTTCTTATAAATTCACTATTCAACCTCCATGGTACGAAAGCAAAACTGCTTATTTCTGTTATTTTATTTTGCTATTAGCTTTTTTATGGAGCATTGTCGAGTTTATTAATTTACAATCAAAGAAGAAAGCTCATGAAATAGAATTGCAAAAGGAAACTGAACTTAAAGAACAAGAAATACGTTATCAGGCTGACGCAGAAGAAAAAGAAAAAGAAATTGTGGTTTTAAAAAATCAGCGATTGCAATATACATTACGGCACAAATCCCAAGAATTAGCAAGTTCTACGCTCAATTTGATCAGGAAAAATGAGATTTTACAAAAGATCAATAATGATCTTAATAAAATTAATGAAAATATTTCTGAAAAACAAGAAATGTCAAAAGTCATAAAGCTTTTGGCAAAAATACAAGATGATATTAAACAGAATATCAAGCATGATAATGATTGGAAGAAATTTGAACAAAATTTTGATTTGGTATACGAAGATTACTTAAAACGTTTAAGTGAAAAATTTCCCGAACTCAATGTGAGTGACAAAAAACTTTGTGCCTATCTTAGAATGGACCTAACCTCCAAAGATATTGCTCCTCTTTTAAATATGTCGGTACGAAGTGTAGAAATGACTCGTTATCGCTTGCGAAAAAAAATGGGGATTGACAGAGAAATCAATTTATCAGAATATCTGCAACGATTATGATTTAATTTCCTACAATATTGATGCTTTTAAATTATATCTACCCTGTTATAAATAAGCTTTTATTGTTGATTCAATAGAAGCATCTCTTCTATGTATTCTCGTGTGTTACTTAGTCTTGGAACTTTGTGTTGACCGCCTAGTTTACCTTTTTCTTTTAGCCAGTCGTGAAATAAATCTTTGCGGGCAACAATTACTTCCAGGGGTTGAAGAGCAATGTCTTTATAGCGTTTAGCTTCGTAGTCCGAATTTACCTCTTTTAATGTGGTATCTAATATTGTTGCAAAATGTTCGATGGAATCAGGACTTTTTGCAAATTCAATTAGCCATTGGTGGCGGCATTTGGCATTTTCGTCCATAAAAACCGGCGCTGCAGAATACTCACTGATCTGTGCTCCGGTAGCAATACAGGCTTTAGCTAGTCCTTTTTCCGCATTATCGATAATAAGCTCTTCGCCGAAAGCATTAATGAAATGTTTCGTTCTTCCTGTTATTACAAATTTATAGGGGTTCTTTGAGGTAAATTTCACGGTATCTCCAATCATATAGCGCCATAATCCACAAGATGTGCTGATTACCATTGCATAATTTTTATCTAATATCACATCAACCAGGCAACAAACGTGAGGGTTTTCTTTATGAAGTTCATCCAGACTAACGAATTCATAAAAAATGCCATAGTCAATCATCAGTAACATGGCTGAGTCAGAAAGGTCATTTTGTACACCAAAGAACCCTTCTGAAGCATTGTACGTTTCCACATAATGCATATTATCGGTTTTTATCAGTTGCTTGTATTGCTCACGGTAAGGAGCAAAACTTACACCACCATGAAAAAACACCTCCAGATTGGGCCAAACCTCTTCTAACGTTTGTTTGCCGGTCATATCCAGAATTCTTTTAATCAGAACTAAAAACCATGAGGGAACTCCGGAAAGGTTGGTTACGTTTACGTTAATAGTACTTTTGGCAATCTCTTCAATTTTACTTTCCCATTCACTCATTAAAGCAATTTTTTTACTAGGAACTCGGATAAGATTAACCAGTGGATTGACGTTTTGTATTAATATTGCGGATAAGTCTCCTACTAAACTGTGTTTTGAGTTTAAGTTCGGAGTATGGCTCCCTCCTAAGATGAGTCCTTTACCAGAAAAAAGCCGGCTTTCGGGATTTATTTTAAAATAGAGAGCAACGCAATCTTGTCCTCCCCGATAGTGAATATCTTGCAAAGATTCTTTGCTTACAGGTAGAAACTTACTTTTATCGTTTGTTGTTCCTGATGATTTTGCAAACCAGCGGATCTCAGAAGGCCAAATTAGGTTTTGCTCACCTGCGCGTAATCTTTCTACATAAGGTTTAAGGTCATCATACGTTTGTATGGGAACCCTCTTTTTAAAGTTCTCATAGCTATTTATATTATTATAGTCATATTTCTTTCCCCATTCTGTGTGCGCAGCCTGATGGATGAGTTTTTTAAAAACTTGTTCCTGAATGCCTTCTGCAGCAGTATCATATAAAGCGATCTCTTTAAGTCGGGGGAAAAATAATTTGCTAATCAGCTTAGTACTATTCATTCTTATTTAATGAAATGATTAAATGTTACGCAAAAATAACCTTATTTATTAATATGACTCTACATAATGTTATTTTTTTTATAGTTTTCTGTATTACTTTTATTTTTTTCTATCTTTACGCGCAGATTCTTTAATTAAAAAAGTTTTGAGGCATGAGAATAGGTATATTAACTTCAGGGGGAGATTGTCCGGGAATTAATGCAACAATAAGGGGGGTGTGTAAGACGGCGATAAATCACTATGGCATGGAAGTTATTGGTATACATAGCGGTTTTCAAGGCCTATTGACCAACGATGTGGAGCTTTTTACGGAAAAATCGCTGTCGGGTTTGTTAAATCAGGGGGGAACCATGCTGGGCACTTCCCGGGAAAAACCGTTTAAGAAAAAAGGACTTAGTGATGGAGTAGATAAACCGGCTCTATTAGAGCATAATATTCATCAGCTTGGTCTTGATTGCGTTGTTTGCATTGGAGGTAACGGAACTCAGAAAACAGCTTTAAAGATGGCTGCTATGGGGCTTAATATTGTAGCTGTGCCAAAGACTATTGATAATGATATTTGGGGCACGGATTTTTCATTTGGATTTGATTCTGCCGTGAGTATTGCCACCGATGCTATTGATCGGCTTCATTCTACTGCCAGTTCCCATAAACGGGTGATGGTGATAGAGGTGATGGGGCATAAAGCTGGATGGATTGCACTCTATTCGGGTATGGCAGGAGGAGGAGATGTTATTTTGATTCCTGAAATAGAATATGATATCAAAAATATCAAGGAAACGATTATGAATCGGTTGAAAAAAGGAAAACCTTACTCTATTGTGGTGGTGGCCGAAGGTATTAGAACTGATGGAATAAAGAAAGCGGCAGCCTATATTGCTCAGGAGATTGAAAATGAAACGGGAATTGAGACCAGAGAGACTGTGCTGGGATATATTCAACGAGGTGGATCACCAACTCCTTTTGACCGAAATCTCGCAACTCGTATGGGGGGGCATGCTACAGAACTTATTGCTAGCGGACAATTCGGGCGGATGGTGACTTTGCAAGGAAGTGAAATATCTTCTGTCCCTTTAAGTGAAATAGCGGGAAAACTTAAACTTGTTACAGAAGACCATGACCTTATTATTCAAGGAAGAAGGATGGGAGTCTGTTTTGGCTAACAAAAACCTTCAGAACCCCTGTATAATCTTAGCCAAGTATTTCCGAACCAATATTCATTCCCAGTTTTTCTTGCGCTTCTTTCTCTTCTTCAGGTATCTCTTCTTTAGTGATAACTAGTGTGTTTGTATTATTCTTTACTGCTTCAAATACTTCTTCTAGAAAATTTGGTGAAGTCTTGATCTTTTTTAATGCCATTTTAGCTCCATTTTGTTGAGACTCTTTTTTGGAATAACCAATTCCCGTT
>JAATGU010000087.1 GCA_015654535.1 Bacteroidales bacterium | reverse complement strand
GAAGCAATTTTCTGTTTCATAACTCAATTTTATTATTTTTATAGAGACACATAATAAGCCATTATTTATAAAGCACATAAATGCTCGACTTCAACAGAACATATCCGAAAAAACATTAACCTGTTGATCATTACTTCTGAATCATTTCCTCTAAAACATATACTTGTTCAGCGAATTTCATATCGAACCAATACTTTAAGTGATTAACAATCCATAAGACCAAACTATCAGACAATTAAAGTAAAAATTTTTGCGTTATAACACTTTCTGAATTTTGAACTTTAATCAGACAAACACCTTTAATATTTGGTATGAGTATCTCATTCTCCGAGTTATTTACAACACATGTTTTAATCTCATAACCTAAAGAATTAAAAAACTGTATTGTTGTAGAGCTATTACTACCTGTACTTATATGCAAAATATGGTTCACTACATTTAGTTTGATCTTATTTACTGTTACATTTTCAACAGCAGAAATAGAATTGACATAAAGGGGATAAAAAAGATTTGCATACCTTTTTCCAAACTCTATTTGCGAAGCTGCAGTAAAATGAAGAATATCAGAATTTGGTGTAAGACCTTGTGAACTTGCTGCTGCATAATTAGGAAGTATTGATGATAATTTATTAATAGCAGCATTAGTTTCGTTCAGATAGGTATATGTAAGATATCGACCCAATTCTCCTGCAACAATTGGCATATTAGGTAAATTCAAACTATTTCTAATATTTGTAAATAAAGTTACCATTTTTTCCTGATAAGTGGGAGTGGTGATTGATGATGCATTAGCTTCACCCTGATGCCAAATCATACCAATAATATCTCCACTTTGTGCAGCTTTGTTGGCTCTATTTATTAGATTTGAATATAGGTAAAAATTCCCAGTATTTGCAAACCACTCATCAGCAAGCCACCCTTCAATACTAGTCCCTCCTGCAGCACAAGGCACTAATCCAATGGCTACATTTCCACCTATTTTCTCTGCCAAAGCATGAGCAAAAGTAATTCCCATTCCAACACCAGCTTCGGCTTTATCCCAATGTAACGGGTATTTTGCTCTTACCCAAACAGAGTCTTTGTTCAAAGACAATATATTACTATAAGTAACGGTATCAGCAGGTGCAAGTTGAGAATAAATACCACGACCAGCCATATTAGATTGCCCGGCCATCAGAATAATAAGCAGTTTCTGGGTTTTTATACTAACAGTGGTCGAATTTGAACTGCTGCTCCCATTATAGGCTCTTACGCGATAATAGTAATAAGTATTAGGTTTTAATCCTGTAATATTTTGTGAAGTACCCGCAACATTGAAATTTGTGTATTGGGATAATATCTTAGTAAATGTATTATCGGTAGCAACATCCAACTGATAGGAAATAGCTCCGTCAACCGCATTCCAATTGGCAACAAAACGACCTGGCCCAACATCAACCGGATCTGTAACGACAGGAACATCAGGCGAGTTAGCTGCAACTGTAGTTACGGAAATAATATTTGAATTAGCACTTACTATCGACTCATTCGCTGATCTTACGCGATAGAAATAGGTCACCCCGGCAGTTAATCCAGTCAATGTTTCTGAGATTCCATTCAAGCTTTTGTTATTGTATCCAGCTACAAAATTAATAAAAGAATTATCCGTAGCCACATCCAACTGATAGGCTGTAAATCCTGGAACTGCTGACCAGTTAGCTGTGAATCCAGTTTTTGTTATGTCAGTTGCAATGGCTGCAGTAGGAATGGTTACTTGATGCAAGTCTATATCAGCCATGAAAAAAATTGATGCAGTTCCCGATACAAATTTAAATACTAAATAATATGCAGCCGTTTTTGGACAAGTGAAATCCAAATTAAAGAGCTTCATAGTTGTATGGTTCGACAGGTCATTGATGCTCAGGGATGCAATAGTTTGGTTCTGATTAGCTCCGGTTGGATCAGTCGTTACGTACATTATATAGCTAGGTCCCTGATTACCAAAACCCCAGAATGAGAAGTTATATTCTGTACCTGCGGATAATTGGATAGCATTAGGCACACCACGAGAAGTTGCTGAACCATCACCATATCCGAGTGTTGTGTAAGTGGTTGATCCATTATCCCAACGTAACTGAGCAAAACGCCCAACATAAGCAACTCCATTTTTTGTGACTGTGGTATAAATGGTTGGCATATCACAGTATCTTATGGTGCCAACTGCTACATTAGCGGTTCCCCAACTATAAAAAGAGTTGCTACTATTCCAACCCCAGCGCCACATTTCGGTATTAGACACTCCTGTTTGGTTTAATCCCAAACCATTTGCATCCCAATGTGGCAATAGGTTTTGAGTCTGAATTTCACCAATAAAAATCAAATTAAAAAATAAAAAATAAAAAAAAATTTGTTTTTTCATATTCGTGACACGTTATAGCTATTATAATAAACTAATATATACTTTACTTTGTAATATAAAATGTAGTCTAATTTATTCACTGCCTATTATTACTTTGATACACTAATTCCTCCATTTCCCTTTTTATCTCCTCAATATCATTGGAGGGTACTTTTACAGGTTTATGAAGCTACTTGAAGCATTCGGCGAGTACCAGCACATATATATCCATCTTTTCCTACTGCACTACGATTTACACCATAAATATGCTTTGGCTAAGTGCAATTCCCATATCTGACCATCCCAGAGGTGTTCCACGCAAGGCACTATTATAAAGTCTCGTATCTGTAGTACTAGTTACGTCGATAGAATCTAAAAGATCGACAGTACCATTCTTCACATAATATTCAAAACTAGGATTTACTAAATAATCGGTGTAATCCACTTTTACATGATCTGTAGCCCTTAACTAGGAGAAAAAAATAAAAAACCAAGAGCAATGTAGCTCAATTTCTGAGTAATTTTTTCTTTCATTGTAAAAAATATTAAAGTTAAACATTATAGAACTCTGGTATAAAATCGAGAATAACTCATCTTGCTCCAAAAGATACAAAACAAGTTATTCTACTTTACAAGTTGGAATCAACATCAAGCTAAATAGTTATGAACAAGAAAGATACTTGTTCATAACTCTGAAATGATCTTGTTATCTTACTATTACTTTTGCAGTTTTATTAATTCCGTCAACTGACACATTAACAATATAAAGACCTTGTGGAAGTGAAATCCAGCTTTTGGCTGTGTTAACATGACTATTGTAAATGGTCTGACCTGAAACTGTAACAACTTTTACCTGAGCAGAAGTTGCTTTCTCCATATTCAACCAGAAACCATCTTTTTGACCATTAACATTAAAATATGAGGCTTCTACGTTTTTTAAGCCTGTAAGGGTACCTGTCCGTTTTAGTCTGAAATTATCTAATTTAAACCAACCTTCACTGTTAATAGCTGTTGTTCCATCAACCTTAATATTACTTGATTTTACACCGATACGTAAAGTCTCATTCGGTTGAAGATCAACATTAACAGACATATCTTTCAAAAACAATCCGGTCTTATAATCATTAGGTGAGGTTGACAGTCCTGCGAAAGAGTTTACCTCTCCCTCTGTCAAATTGAGAAGATAGTCAAAGTCTGTAGCATAGTACTGCACATGATTGTTTGCAAACAAACGTTGAGTAGTTAGATTACCATCTTGAACAAACATAGAACATTTCACCTCATATTTCCCCGCCGGCAATCCTGTTATATCCTGATAAAGTGTGTATGATGTCACAAATGGAGTACGTAATGCCCACAGGTTTTTTGATCCATCAATGCCATTCGCATCTGTATTTACTCCATAAGATTGACCAATAGAAGGGTTAGGTGTAGAATTTCCAGAATCATCAATGATATCGTGCCAGCCATATGGAGTACCTCTCTGTGGATCGGTTGCTGAATAAGTGGCGCTAATATTATGTGATAATAACTGAGTTGGAACTCCGTCAACAAGCACCTGTTCGAAACTTGGATTTATAATACTTAAAGTATAGTCATTCGGATCTGCAGCAACAACGCGTTTTATACGAAAATTATCTACTTTAAAGAAACCTTGCTGAGTTTCGGTATGTGTACCATCAACTATCATGTCACCACTCTTTACTCCAAGAACCAGAGTTTCACCTTCTGCAACAGTAATAACAATAGACATCGGTTTTAAACGTGACTCAGCATCAGAAACTGCTGAATTCAGTTCCCAACCAGCAAAGGTATTAGTTTCTCCAGTTGTTAAGTTTAATAAATAATCTGTTTCTTTCCCAAAATACTGTACAATATTATTGCTTATAGTCGTACCATTTTTTGTTTGAACAAATAAACGCTGATTGGTTAACCTAACTGAAGGTACCCACATACAGCAACTAACAACATACTGTCCTGCAGGAAGATTATTAACCTCCTGATAAAGAATAAATGGATCGGGGAATGGATTGGGAGCAACATAACAAGTATTATATCCATCTTTGTTTACAGCGGCACGATTAATTCCATAAGAAAGATTGCCGGTGGCAGGAGGAGTTACACCAGTATCTAACCATCCAGGAGGTGTTCCTCTTAAAGCAGAACTCACAATACGTGTATCTACTGCACTGGTAACATCAATTGGAGTTCCATCTAGAAAGGTTTCAAAACTCGGATTTTTCAAAAAATCGGTATAATCCACTTTCACATCTTGAGCCTTTAGCTTAGGAGAAAAGAATAATAAACCTAGAGCTAAATAGCTCAATTTTGGCGTAATTGTTTTTTTCATGATAAAAATATTAAAATTAAACATTATGAAAACTAAAAGTTATCTTTAATTAAACAGTAAATTGCAATCTACGAACCAATTCTATTGAACGTTGCTTATTTGTTCCATTTTTTATAATGGAAGTTACCTAATTGTTATTCTAATAAATATGCGATTCATTTGTCTGTATATTCTCTGTCTTGCTATAAAAGGCAACTTACATGGTATTACTATATAACTAGATTTATAAAAAATTATGTGATCAAATTTGCAAATTATTAACATAGCTACGAATACTATGCATTTCATTACTCAATTTACAATAACTTTTTTAGTTATTCTCCCTGATGCGTTTAGTACTCTAACCAGATAAATCCCCTGTACCAAATTTATAAACTTATAATTGGTATTTAATTGAGCTTCGAATATTTTTGATCCCAATAAATTATAAATGGATGCACTGGTTATGCCTGAGTCATGAGCCAGTTGAATAAGAATACCATTTTTAGTTCCTATTACTTTTGCAGATTCTAAAGTTTCATTGGGATTTTTAACTGATGTATCACTACCGGAGCTCTTTAGTTTTAACTTAAAGTTATCCACTTTAAACCAGCCATCATTACTGGTTGAAATTTGTCCGTTTGACAACACATTGCCCGAACGCACGCCAATCTTGAGTAATTCTCCTTCGTTAATTTTTACATCAACGGTCATATTTTTCAGATAAGAAGCGCTGGTAGAATTCCAATCTGCAAAACTGTAATTTTCACTTTCAATAATATTCTGACCATAATTTTGGGCATTGCCAAAATACTGTACATTGTTGTTTGCAAAAATTCGTTGTGTCGAGAACTTATTATCTACTATAGACATTAGTGCTGTAAGAGTATACTCTCCGGCAGGTAATCCGTTGACATTCTGATAAAGTTCAAAATTTGCCGGCATAGGCGTTGAGAGATACCAGTTACAGTTATTACCAACCAAATGGTCTGCATCATTATTAATACCATATGAATTACCAATAATTCCACCCGTATCTGACCAACCATATGGAGTTCCGCGAAAGGAAGTGCCGTCATTAAGTACGCTTTCACTTTTGTATTCAAAACTCGGGTTCACAATGTGATTTGTGTAATCATTTGGGTCAATTGCGGCTGTTATGGTATCTACTTCAACCCTTTCGAGGCGAAAATAATCTACTTTGAACCATCCCCATGAAGGACTTGCATTTCCTGCAATAGTGCCATCGCCTTTTACTCGTCCAGTTCGAATTCCAATCTTAAGTGAATCGCCTTTTGCTATAGTTACATAAACCGTCATTTCGCGTAAATCACTCATAGAACCGGGGTATCCGGCAAAGGTGTTTACTTCGCCTGTTGTAAGATTGTTTGTGTATTGGTCAGTGGTTCCGTGATATTGGACACTCTGATTGGCAAAAAGTCGCTGACTTGTACGCTTATCATCCTGAACAGCCAATCGACACTGAACTTTGTATGTACCAGGTTGTAAGCTATCAGCAGGTATAATCTGATAAAATTCAAAAAAGTCGGAAAACGAAAGATCGCCTGAAAGCCAACAACCGTAATTGCCTTCGCGGTTGGTATTATCCTGATTCATTCCCTGAGATATATTTGTCAAAGATCTGAAATTCCAGTTACTAACTTTCCAACCATAAAATTCACCTTCGGTCGATTTCTTAGGACGCCATGCATCGCTGTACCAACCATTTACATTGGCGTCAATCAGTTGTCCTTTGCGAGCATATTCGAAGCTATTATTAATAATTAATTTTGTGAACGGACTCTCCTTAAGATTGCTAACTTTTATAGACGAAACAACTAGTGCAGGGTCGGGAAAATATATTCTGACAGTCACATTCTTATCTGCATTGCATTGATAATTAGACGTTCCTTCCGAAAAACCTTTCATGACATTCTCTCCCCATGCCGCTGCCGATTCGCCATCCAAAACAACCTCTATATCTTTAAATTCAGGCTTGCCGCCATCAATTGAAATAGCATATCGTAAATTTAGAGCATCGTAGAGCGGAAAGCTTGGCAGACATTGAACTGAAATAGCATTTTCACCCTTTAGTACAGGTACAGAGTACTCCAGATAAGGAGCGCTGGTAATATTATCGGCAGTATAAGTAGTCATATTAAAAGGGTAGATAGTTAAACCCTTGTCCGAAACTCCGAGTCCATCAATTTGTTTAAAATTATAACCTGCGGCTTGTTTTGCAGTAAACTTACTGGCTGCAATCACTATTACACTGTCGGAACTTGAATTGAATTTTATATTGCTGATAGCATCTTCCTTAATTACATTCGGATCGTAAAAATATGACGAATTATTAGGAGCGTAACTCATCATACCGTTCCATTTGCCTCCTGCGATTTGGTTATTATATATTTTTGTCAGTGTAATAATATGATTGAAAGCTTCAACGGCTTTAGCGCTAATGTCAATGGCATCTTGTTTGCGAGCCTGAGCGCCATATTCGAAACTTAGTTTGGCACACAAATGTTTTATATTCATTGATGCTGCGCCTTCAACCGGATATTTAATTAATTGGAAATAGGCATCCTGTAAACTAGAAGGTATTTGAGTTTCGAGATCTCTTACCTGTTGTATAAGCGATTCGCACATGGCAATACGATCTTCCATTTCCTTAACGCTAAATGTCAGATTGGAAACATGTTCAGGCTTCCCTGCTGATGCTAAATGATAATACTGCTTCTTAATTTGATATATACTTTCGCCAAATTGCGACCCAAATATAGCTTCACCCCATTTTTTAGCATAAAGGTTTGGGTTCTCTATGTCAACGGAGTTTATATCCCAAGCCAGATCCATGGCAAATTGCAATGAAAATTCCTGTGGTTTAATATCTCCCACATTGAAAATCCACATTTTTTTACAATTCAAGTCATACGCTTTTCGTAGTTCAAAAGCAGCCACCGAAGGAGTAACACTTTCGAGCCAAAGGTAGCTCTGTGGTGGTCCGAGGTACGAAAAGTGATAATAAACGCCACCACCGCCAACTCGGTTTTGCTCAGTAGGATTTGAGAGTTGACGCATGTACCCGAAATTATCATCTGCCCACATCAAGGTAACATCATCCGGTAAATTAATGCCGAGTTTATATATTTTCAGAACTTCTTTATACGGAATAAAAACCTGCGGAATATCGGTTATTTGTTTGCCAAGCTGGGTAGCAAGCAACTGGCGTTGTTTAGCTATGATGTCAATCAGTGCAACGCGTCGCTCTTCGTCAGTATTATATCCAGGAATTCCTGAATCATGAATACCACGCATCCCCATTGTATAAATCGCATCATTGTTAGCCGATTGTGTAATTCTGTCTCTCCAATATTTGGTAATATCAGTACTGTTGGTAGCCCAATTCCATTCGCCAGGTTCGTATCCGTATTCGGTTATAAAATTATTTCGCCATTCATCTTCGTTATCGCGAAGCATTTGTTCACAATGACTTGAGCCCATTACAATACTGTATTGCTTCGCCATAATCACATTTTGGGGATAGTACCAAAAAGCTTTTGTACAAGCATGCATTGCTGGCCATATATAATTTGACTTTAAACGCAGCATAAGTTCAAATATTTTGGCATATGTGTTTGGTCCCATATCACCACTACCATTCGGACGTATGTTTTTATCCATATTTTTGGCAGCCCAGGGTTGAATTGCCCAGTCTTCGTCGTTAATAAAAAATCCACGGTATTGTACCGATGGAGGTCCAAAAACTTCGTCGCCATCAACATAAAGTGCCTCACGCTTTTCAGGAGTTGCATCAGCCCACCATACCCAAGGAGAAACTCCCATTTTTCTTGATAGTTCAAATAGACCAAATGCAGTACCACGAGGATCACTTCCGGCAATAATAAGTGCTTTATCTACTCCTGACAAAGGACTATTTACTACAGAAATACAAAATGTTTCCCATTTCCCTTCAAGCCGAGATTTATTTATTTTTCCTGAAGTAGCCAGTTGGTCAATTAAGGCTGATTTACCCAATGTACCTACAATTACAACAATTGAATTATCTACAGTTGTTTTAATGACAGGCACAACTCCCGTAAGAAGTTTTACATCTCCACTGAAAGCTTGTGCGACTATTTTTACTACTTCAGCATCATTGTTATCAACAATAATTGGTGCCGAAGTATTATTCGCAACCAAAGGAAAACCACCATTAACGGCGCTATTGCTGACAACAATATCCGCTGCATACAACGAAGAAAAAAACATTGAAAGCCATATCAGACCAAGGATTTGAAAGAAGAACGATTTTTTCATTTTTAAAAAAATATTTTAGCACTTACATGGAATAAACTTGAAACTCGCTCAAAATAACATTACATAAATACCGATTTTAGAT
Organism: Bacteroidales bacterium; assembly: GCA_015654535.1. Lineage (GTDB taxonomy): Bacteria > Bacteroidota > Bacteroidia > Bacteroidales > Bacteroidaceae > Bacteroides. Next base: position 1,598 of record JAATGU010000087.1, on the reverse strand, counting down.
AATAATATATTTATCAAATGTATGAATACAAAGATAACCTCGTTTTACAAGAATAAATGCAATAATATATCCAATCTATACAATTATATATTCAGATAACGCCCTTAAATATACTTTTGATTATTTTATTTTAATTTGTAACAGCTATTACTATTTTTAAAATAACTAGGAACTACACTTAACTATTTTATAAAACATTTATATTTCAACTTCTCTAAGGTAACTGGAAAATCCATAAAAACAGCTCCCCTGCATCAGATGAAATAGCTCCTTTTTTACCAAATTAAATGGCTTTTCATCAATTTAGTTGAAAATTATCTATTGGATAAAATCGTTTTTCGCTTTAAAAGTTCCAGGTTAGCTCTTAAATACATCATCCGTTTGATGTTTTTGATTCTATTTACATTCCCTTCCACAACTCCATTACTCTATTGAAAGTCAACGACTGCTTATACAGCATCAAATTCTTTTTCTATTCCTTTTGCAAACTTAGTAAGTAAAAGTATTCCACTATTTTTGGCTTTATCTACCCACTTTCTCAGACTTATAGATTCATTCTTTCTGTTCATTATAGCCCTGAAACGTATACATAAATCCATCAGATTCCGATTATATTCTCGACAAAAATATCTTGTCTTCAAGATGTATTCTTACAGTAGTATTTATGAACAGACACTTCAATATTAACTTTTTTTCCTAAAATCTCTAAATCCTGGTGAGAACGAGAATATCTGCTATGAATGGAAGATGAACGTTTGGAGCATATCGGGCAGAGGGCTTGGTTGAACACAATTCAATAGAAGCCATATTGGTACTAAACTTCAAACCTTTCCTCTTAAACTCATGAAGCAGTGATAATAGTTTATCGCTCATAGGTGAGATTGGTTAAGGAAGAATAAAGAAACAACTTATTACTTTTTGTGGTATCTTTGGCAGTTGTAAATATGAGTATAATTTATGGCATTCTTTTTTTTAGCGATTTAAAGATACTAAAATTATGCCATATATACTACTTTTTTATTTGATAATCAATTAAATAACGCAGTAATAAATTCCTTGATTCGTGTCTGTTTTTCCACCAAAAGTGACGAAGAACCTGGAAAATGATGAGAAAGTCACGCAGTTACACAATGACAGTCTAATCTATTAGTAAACAGGGAGATAATGATACTGGACATTCCGTGGGATTGCGGGATTACCGCGGGACTGCAGGACTTCTTTTACAAATAAAAAAAGGGAAAGATACTTTTATATGGGGAGTTCTGAAGCAGGGAATCTCACAATAAAAAATATTAGTATTATATGTCCAGACTCTTCACGCAAAGAGTACAGACATTTATCCATTAATCTCTGGACATTTCTTTTTATGAGAAAGACAGTGTATAGTTCCCTTGACGTTTACTGGAAAACATTAAATTTTGGATATACAAAAAAGAATATTTTCCACGCACATTTTTATTTCGTCCTAAAACAGGTTGACAAGTATTCTATCAATAAAAATTTTAAAGTTATTATTGGTCAGTTCTTTATTCTCATTGTTCCATTATAAACAGCTTTTCGTAAGGTACCTTCTTCATCATCACCGTCATATTCCCAGT
>JAATGU010000094.1 GCA_015654535.1 Bacteroidales bacterium | reverse complement strand
GCAGCCACCCCCGGCGATCCTCTCGGAGGACGACCGGTCCTAGCTGAAGGACCGCGCGATCTGGTGATTCTTGATGAGGACGGAAAGCCATTGATTGCCGGTGAGCATGACCGCCGTTTCTTCGAAGCTTCATGGATGCACAAATACAAGGGGAAATATTATTTTTCCTATTCCACAGGAAGCACGCATAGAATCTGCTATGCTATCGGGGACACTCCCTACGGTCCATTCACTTACAAAGGAGTAATCCTCACGCCCGTTGTGGGTTGGACGACACACCATTCAATCGTTGAATTTAAGCGCAAATGGTATCTTTTCCACCACGATAGCGTACCTTCGGGAGGAAAAACATGGTTGCGCAGCATGAAAGTGACCGAATTGGAGTACAATGCCGACGGAACGATAAAAACGATTGAGGGAACGGTACACGATGCAACTAAAAACCAGACAGTGGAAAAGTGAGGCTCTGTTACCTCACGGATTTGCAATATTAAAACTCATCAAAAAATCAGTTGTATGAAATTCAACATATCGACATTACATTGGCGCCTCTGTAAAATGGGATTGATTTTCTCTTTTCTCGCAGGATGCGCAACCGCGAAACAAGTTGAAGACAAATCCAGAAAATGGATTGGGACATGGGCAGCTGCGCCTCAATTGGTTGAGTCCCGGAATATGCCTCCGGAGCCAGGCCTCTCGATGAACACCATCCGCCAGATAGTTAGGGTTTCCATCGGAGGAAACACAATAAGAATCCGATTTTCAAATGATTTCGGCGTAAATCCTTTGATATTAAAGTCGGTTTCGGTATCATCCGTTTCGGACAGTAGCAAAATTGACCTTCAGACCCGGAGATTTCTGACTTTTAACGGTAAAGAATCTGTGTCTGTTCCTGCTGGCAGCGAAATTTATTCGGATACCCTTGCCTTTTCTCTAAAACAAAATTCAAAACTGGCTATTGATATTAATTACGGCGAGACTTTTCAACAGCTTACAGGACATCCCGGTTCCCGGACAACTTCGTATATTCTGGAAGGAAATCAGTTAGATAACCCTGATTTTAAGGATGCGGTCAAAACAGATCATTGGTACACGATAATGGGAATAGACGTTTGGGGATCGGAAAAGACTTCCGCCGTTGCCATTCTGGGAAACTCCATAACGGATGGACGGGGTTCCGGTACCAACAGGCAAAACCGCTGGCCCGACATATTTTCACAGAGATTGCTTGAAAATCCTTCCACATCCAATGTAGGCGTTCTGAACCTGGGAATCGGTGGTAATTGTGTGGTGAAAGGAGGATTGGGGCCGACTGCTTTGGAGAGATTTGACAGAGATGTTTTGTCCCAGTCCGGAGTGAAATGGCTGATTATACTTGAAGGGATAAATGACATAGGCGGAATTCGCAAAGAAGAAGGTGCCGCACAGACTGTCCGGAACTTGATTGATGCCTATTTGCTAATGATTGGCAAAGCCCATGCTAAAGGAATAAAAGTTTATGGAGCCACTATTCTACCTTTTGCCCGGTCGTATTATGATACTCCGTTCAGACAGCAGGCATGGAAGAAGGTAAACGAATGGATCAGAACCAGCGGGAAATTTGATGCTGTAATTGATTTCGCAAAATTGATGGAGAGTTCCGAACCGGGAGTAATTCATCCCGGTATGCACGACAATGATCATCTTCATCCCAATGAAGCGGGTTATAGAAAAATGGGAGAATCTGTAGATTTGGAATTGTTTGAAAATAAGCATTGAATATTAGAATCTATTAACCGGAAAAATAAATTATATATAAAGGAATGAGAAATAAATACGCTATTCTGGGTAAAATATCAATTTTATCTTTATTGACAACTTGTCAAAGCACAAATATAAGCAGTAGGAATTCAGACGAGAATATAGGGAAAAATCCTATATTTTCCGATTTCAGATACGAAGGAAAAGATGCAGTTTACAAAGAAAATCCTTTGGCCTCTGATGAATTTTACTCCCCTGTTTTACAGGGGTGCTATCCGGATCCCAGTATCACCCGTAAAGGAGAAGATTACTATCTGGTGAACTCCTCGTTTGCCATGTTCCCTGGTGTTCCCATTTTTCATTCTACGGATTTGGTGAATTGGACACAGGTCGGCCATGTCCTGGATAGAAAATCCCAGCTAAAGGTAGAAACTTCGGGAATCAGTGCAGGGATCTATGCTCCTGACATCAAGTATAACCCTCATAACGATCTGTTTTATATGATAACGACACAAATTGCGGGAGGAATGGGTAATATGGTGGTGAAAACCCAAGACCCTCTGAAGGGGTGGTCGGATCCATATAAGTTGAATTTTGACGGTATCGACCCTGCCTTGTTTTTCGATGATGACGGGAAAGCGTTTGTGGTACATAACGATGCTCCGGATAAGGGAAAAGCGTTGTATGAGGGACATCGGGTAATTAAAATTTGGGAGTATGATTTAGAAAAAGACCAGGTTGTTCCTGGAACAGATAAAATAATTGTTGACGGAGGCGTGGATATTACTAAAAAACCGATTTGGATTGAAGGGCCACACCTCTACAAAAAGAACAATAGATATTACCTGATGTGCGCTGAGGGGGGGACCGGAGGGAATCACAGTGAAGTGATTTTTGTAAGTGATAAGGTCAGGGGGCCTTATATTCCAGCACCAGAAAATCCTATTCTGTCTCAACGTCATCTGCCTAAAGACCGCTCCTATAAAGTCGATTGGGCCGGACATGCAGACCTTGTGGAAGGGAAAGACGGGAAATACTACGGAGTGTTTCTGGCTGTACGTCCAAACGAAAAAGGAAGGGTCAATACAGGACGGGAAACCTTTATCCTACCGGTTGACTGGACAGGAGAATTTCCCGTTTATGAAGGAGGAATGAGACCTTTACCTCCCAAACTTAAAATGTCGGCGGGTGTACTAAATAAAACCGGAAAGAACGGTTTTTTCCCGAATGGGAATTTCATCTTCACGGACAATTTCAGTAATCCTGAATTGGATTATCGTTGGATAGGGATGAGGGGGCCAAGGGAAGAGTTTGTGAGAAGGGGGAAGTCAGGATTGGAAATCATTCCGTTCAAAATCCATATAAAGGAAAGTAAGCCTGTTTCCGCCTTGTTTTACCGTCAGCAGCATAATAGTTTTTCAGCCGAAGTGAAACTTTCCTTTGTTCCCTCTTCGGGAAATGAGCTCGCAGGATTGGTTTGCTATCAGAGTGAAAATTTCAATTATGTGTTTGGAGTGACCAAGGGGGATAATGACACGTATCTTATTCTGGTGAGGACTGAGTCGGGAAATTCTTCTGTTCTGGCAAGTGTGAAAATTGATTCGGGCAAACCCCTCTCCTTGCAAGTGTCGGCGGAAGGGGATGATTACAACTTTAATTATGCGCAGGGCGGAAAAGATTTTCAAAATCTGGGAAGAACAGTTTCAGGCGACATCCTTTCAACTAATGTTGCCGGAGGATTTACAGGAGCTATGATCGGGTTGTATGCGACCAAAGCAAATGACATCCGGTTTTGAAAGAGAAGTTTAGTTTATGTTGTAAAAGAAATAATAAAGAATTTGTGGAATATATTCGAGAATGTAAATTAAAGTATAATGAAGAACCGTTTGATAAATTTATTAATAGTAGTACTTTATTGTACTATACTCAGAGCTGATGGTTTAAAGCTTTGGTATCGACATCCAGCTAAGGTGTGGACCGAAGCTTCACCTTTGGGAAATTCTCATTTGGGTGCGATGGTTTATGGAGGAGTGGTGAATGAGGAAATTCAGCTTAATGAAGAAACTGTTTGGGGTGGTGGTCCCTATCGTAATGATAGTCCCAAGGCCTTTGGCGTTTTGGCTAAAGTTAGAGAACTAATCTTTGCCGGACAGGAGAAAGAGGCTGAGAAGCTTATGGCAGATAATTTCTTCACCGGACAGCATGGCATGCCATTCCAGACTATTGGTAGTCTAATGTTGAAATTTGGTGAACAAACAGATTATTCTGATTATCGTAGAGAATTAGATTTAAAAAAGGCTATTGTTTCTATTCGTTATAAAATAGGGAATGTGAATTACACGCGTACCCTCTTCACCTCGCTTGCAGATAACGCTCTGATTATGCGTATTGAAGCAAATAAACCAGGTTCTGTGAATTTTGTCGCTCGTTATAATACTCCTTATAAGGAATATACAATTAAAAAAAATAAGAAATGTTTGCTTTTATCCGGAAGAGGGTCCGCTCATGAGGGAATTCCGGGAGCAATCCGTTTCGAGACTCGTACACATATTAAAGCAGAGAGTGGAAAAGTTATTGTAAAGGATGATTGTATCGAGGTGAAAAATGCTGATGCTGCCGTTGTTTATGTGACGGCCGCCACCAATTTCGTCAATTACAAAGATGTAAGTGGTAATGAAACACATCGTACTCGAGAATTGATGGCAAAGGCTGTTAAGCTGTCTTATGCAAAACAAATGGCAGCTCATGAAGCAGTTTATCAAAAATACTTCAACAGAGTATCTTTAAATATTGGTTCTTCTAGTGAGGAAGATACTCCTTATCGTATAAGACATTTCAAAGAAGGTAAAGATTTAGGTTTGGTTGCCTTGATTTTTCAATTTGGTCGTTATTTACTTATTTCTTCTTCCCAACCAGGTGGACAGCCTGCCGGTTTGCAAGGTATATGGAATAAAGAACTATTGGCCCCATGGGATGGAAAATATACTATAAATATTAATACAGAGATGAATTATTGGCCGGCGGAAGTAACTAATTTATCTGAAATGCATCAACCCTTGTTTCAGATGGTGGAAGAATTATCTGAAACAGCCCAAGGCACAGCACGTACATTATATAATTGTCGTGGATGGGTTGTTCATCATAATACTGATATATGGCGTATGGCAGGGCCTGTTGACGGTGCTTCATATGTATGGCCGCTGGGAGGGGCTTGGTTGAGCCAACATTTGTGGCAACATTATCTTTATACTGGAGATCAGGATTTTCTAAAATCTGCATATCCGGCATTGAAAGGAGCTGCCGATTTCTTTCTCGATTATCTTGTACCTCATCCTAAATATGGCTGGATGGTATGAGCTCCATCTATGTCTCCGGAGCAAGGCCCTCCAGGAAAAGGTACTATGATTACAGCTGGTTGTACAATGGATACCCAGATCATATTTGATGCTCTGTCTTCAGTTCTAAAAGCTACAGAAATTTTATATCCTCAAAATTCGTCTTATTGTGATACGTTACAAAATATGATTGACCGTTTGCCACCTATGCAAATCGGTAAATATAATCAATTACAGGAATGGCTTGCAGATGTGGATGATCCGCATAATGATCATCGTCATGTCTCTCACTTATACGGACTTTATCCGAGCAATCAGATTTCACCATATGCATATCCTCTACTTTTTCAGGCAGCTAAGCGTTCGTTGTTGTATCGAGGTGATATGGCTACCGGTTGGTCTATCGGTTGGAAGATAAATTTATGGGCACGTTTGCTTGACGGGAATCATGCTTATAAAATTATTAAAAACATGCTGACATTGGTTGAAGACGGTAATCCGGATGGACGAACTTATCCGAATCTATTCGATGCGCATCCTCCTTTTCAGATAGATGGTAATTTTGGCTTTACAGCTGGAGTGGCTGAAATGCTTCTCCAAAGCCATGATGAGGCTTTGCACTTATTGCCTGCATTACCAAAAGATTGGACTACAGGTAGTGTGAAAGGCTTGGTAGCTCGTGGTGCTTTTGAAGTCGATATAAATTGGAATAATTGTGAACTGACCTCGGCTACTATAACCTCTCGAATTGGTGGTAACCTTCGCATACGTTCTTATGTGCCCTTGGAAGGTGCAGGATTGAAAAAAGCAAAGGGTACCAACCCGAATCCATTGATGAAACGGGGTGGTATTAAAGATCCGCTGATTGTGCCCAGTCTGAATGCACAATATCCAATATTGTTTAAAACTTATGAATATGACATACAAACACAGCCTGGAGAAAAATATTCGGTTCATAGAACAGAACATAAATCGACCACTTAATTTATAAAAATAATACAAAATGAAGTCTTTTAAAAGTTTTTGTTTAATCGGAATGTTGATTTGCAGCTGTTCTTTTCTGAAAGCTGCCGAATCGTTTATTTCTACGAAAAAGGGTCCGGGTGTCCTGACTGTAAAAGAACATTCTGTTCAGTTGACACTTTACTGTAACGAAGGGATTGATAAGGGAATTCAGAGAACAGTCCTGAATCTTCAGTCCGATTTTGAGAAAGTAACCGGAATCTCGCCCCAACTGATTCATCAGAACCCAAACAGCCCGACTTCTTTGATTATCATCGGAACTATCGGGACAAAATCCATCATAGACGAACTTGTAAAACAGAAAAAAATAGACGAAAAAGAACTGAACGGAAAACGGGAGAAATTTATCATCCAGAATGTGAAGAATCCGTTCAGCGGTATCGACGAAGCTATTGTTATCGCGGGAAGTGACAAACGCGGAACCATTTATGGAATTTATGAGTTTTCAAAACAGATAGGCGTTTCGCCTTGGTATTACTGGGCTGATGTTCCCATTGAACACAAAGACAACCTGTATTTCAAAGAAGGGGTTTATACAGATGGCGAACCCGCCGTGAAATACCGCGGTATATTCCTGAACGATGAGTGGCCAGTTGGTCGAGTGCTACTTTCGGTGGTTTCAACAGCCGGTTCTACGAAAAGGTTTTTGAGTTGTTGCTTCGGTTAAAAGCCAATTATATGTGGCCTGCCATGTGGGGAAGTGCGTTTTATGACGACGATCCCGCAAATGGTCCTCTGGCAGACGAAATGGGTATCATTATGGGGACTTCTCATCATGAGCCCATGGCCATGGCACAACAGGACTGGCACCGTTATACCCGAAAAAACAATCTTTCCGAAATATGGGATTATACCAAAAATAAAGACGTGCTGCAGAAATCCTGGCAGTACGGAATAAAAAGAGCTAAAGATTGGGAAAAGGTTGTGACCATTGGGATGAGAGGGGACGGAGACGAGGCGATGAGTGAAGACACCAATGTGGCGCTACTTGAACAGATCGTAAAAGACCAGCGGACGATCATTGAAAAAGTTACCGGGAAAAAAGCTGATAAAACGCTGCAACTTTGGGCGCTTTACAAAGAAGTTCAGGATTATTACGACAAAGGAATGCGAGTTCCGGACGATGTAATTCTGCTTTACTGTGACGATAACTGGGGAAATGTGCGCAAGTTACCTAATCTGAACGCCAAACCCCGCAAAGGAGGCTATGGCATGTATTATCACCTTGATTATGTAGGGGCGCCCCGTAACTCCAAGTGGATAAATATCACTCAAATACAACGTACCTGGGAACAGATGAACTTGACCTACGAATATGGTGTCCGCGAACTATGGGTAGTGAATGTAGGTGACCTGAAACCGACGATGGAGTATCCTATCTCTTTCTTCCTGGATATGGCCTGGAACCCGCAACGTTTCAATGAATGCAATCTTTTTCAGCATACAGTAGACTTTTGCAAACAGCAATTCGGCGGTAACTATGCGGAAGAAGCGGCACGTCTTATCGACACTTATACCAAATATAACCGCAGGGTTACTCCTGAAATGCTGAATGACAAAACGTACAGCTTGGAGAATTATAATGAGTGGCAACGTGTAAAAGATGACTATGTAGCTTTGAACTTAGATGCCCTGAAACTCTACTATCTGATGCCCGTTGACTACCGGGATGCTTTTGATCAATTGGTACTTTTCCCGATACAGGCGTGTGCTAATCTCTACGATATGTATTATGCCGTTGCTATGAATCGTAAATTGGCGGTAACCGCTGATGTACAAGCCAACAAATGGGCGGACAAAGTACGCGAATATTTTGAACGCGACTCCATATTGACCTGGCACTATAATCACGTGATGAGCGGCGGAAAATGGAACCATATCATGGATCAGACCCATATCGGTTATAAGTCATGGAACGATCCGCGCTACAATACCATGCCCGAAGTGAAACGGATACGCGCCACACGCATAGCTCCTGCACCACCTGTATTTATAGAAAAGGGCGGATACGTATCTATTGAAGCGGAACATTACACCCGCTCTGCTGATTGTGCTTCTGCGAAGTGGATTACAATACCCAATCTGGGACGTACCCTGTCAGCTGTCACTACTTCGCCTTGCACCGCTACTCCGGAAGGGGGCATGTATCTGGAATATGATTTTGAGACGGAAAAGAGCGGCGAGGTAACCGTTATCGTACGCTTCTCTTCGACGCTGAACTTCAATGATTATAAAGGATTACGCTATGCTGTCAGTCTGGATGGAGATGAGGAACAGATTGTCAACATTAACGGTAATTATAAAGGCGAGCTCGGCAAATTGCAGGCAGAACATATTATTATGACTCAGACGAAGCATCAATGTGAGAGGAAAGCAAGACATACTTTACGTATTCGCCCGCTCGACCCGGCACTTGTCATGCAAAAAATTATGATTGATTTCGGAGGATTGAAACCCTCCTATCTGGCTGCTCCAGAAAGTAAAAAAATAGAAAAATGAATCCGAAACCACAATTACGATATATACAATCGGACAGAAAAAATTTAAATATATGATACAGAAATTTTCGATAACGATTTTAAGTTTAGTGTTATGGCTGGGAACAAACATCCTCCAGGCCCAGACCTCACGTGAAAAAATCAAAATAAACGACAGATGGAAATTCATGCGTTACGAGAACAACCCCGATTCCCTGATTTATGATGAAAGGCCCCGGATAGACGGGTACAACGACAATGTCGTGGCCGACAAACAAGCAGAACTTGAAAGATATCAGGTCAAATCAACTCAAGCCTTAAAACCCTGGATATTACCTTCTGCGAATGATTTTATAAAAAAACCGTCAGCCCGCCATAAATGTCCTGAAGGAAATCCTGGAAAAGATTTTCCCTTTGTAAAGTCCACCTTTGACGACAGTAGTTGGCAAACAATCGATTTGCCCCATGACTGGGCTATAAGGCAACCGTTTTATGTAGGATATCCCGCAGAAGTGGGAGGAGGAATGGGCCGTCTCCCGAGCCATGGCGTGGCATGGTACAGAAAAAAAATAAACATTCCCAAAGAAGATGCTTCGAGGCAAATTTACCTTGATTTGGACGGAGTGATGTCTTATGCCATTGTCTGGGTAAATGGAAACTTAGTGGGTGGATGGCCCTACGGTTACAATTCCTTTCGCTTGGATCTGACGCCTTTTATTAATTTCGGTGGCGAAAACCAGATTTAGATCAGAGTGGACAACCCGAATTTTTCTTCGAGATGGTATCCCGGTGGAGGAATATACCGCAATGTCTGGTTGGAGAAAACCAGCACGGTAAACGTTGGACAATGGGGTACTTTTATTTCCGCAAAAAATATTTCCGGCCAGTCTGCAGATCTGGACATGAAAATTGAAATTCAGAACCAGTCAGAAAAAAGACAGAAAGTCAGTGTGGAAACCAATATTTATTTTATCGGATCAAATCACAATACAAATGGAAAGAAAGCCGCGATTTTCCCCAGATCAGAACACGATCTTGAACCTGGGGAAAAAGTAGGATTCAGCAGCTATTTGAACCTTAAGAACCCGAAGCTCTGGGGACCGGCTCCAAAACAGCAACCCAACTTATACAGGGCTATTACAAAAATTTATCATAAAGGTCGAGAAATCGACCGTTATGAAACGGTATTCGGCATCAGGAATGTAAAATTTGATCCTGTCAAGGGCGTATTTGTAAATGGAGAGGCAGTCAGGATCCAAGGCGTAAACCAACACCACGATCTGGGAGCCTTAGGCGCCGCATTTAACGTGAGGGCAGCAGAAAGGCAGCTCGAAATTTTGAAAGAACTGGGTGTGAACGCCATAAGATTGGCACATAACCCTCCGGCTTCGGAGCTGCTCGATCTCACTGACCGCATGGGATTTCTCGTGATTAACGAAATTTTTGACTGTTGGGAAAAGGGGAAGTCTCCTCTTGATTTTCACCTGATTTTTCCTGACTGGTATGAAGCGGACACACGTTCTTTTGTGAGAAGAGACAGAAATCATCCTTCGGTCATTGCCTGGAGTTTTGGCAATGAAGTGGGCGAGCAATATACGGTAGAAGAGGGTGCTGCCGTAGGGAAGAAATTAAATGACATTGTGAAAGAAGAAGATTCCACAAGGCCGACGACAGCTTCCATGAATTTTGCAAAACCCGATATGCATTTTCCTCGGATAATGGACGTGATCAGCCTGAATTACCAGGGAGAAGGAATCCGGAATGCCTTGGCATACCAGCATTTGAAAGGTATCAGGACAAGTCCATTGTATCCATCCTTTCATGAAAATTTCCTGAAAAACTGATTGTCAGCAGCGAAACTGCATCAACACTCAGTACAAGAGGCACTTATTTCTTTCCGGTTTTTGAAGGGAACAGCGCGCCGGTGAGTGATGAAACCGGTGGAAATGGAAAACTCGGAATTGTAAGCGACTACGGGGTTTATACCGCGGTTTTCGGCTCTTCGCCGGATAAATTTTTTACAACTCAGGACAAGCATCCTTACGTGGCAGGCGAATTTGTCTGGTCCGGGTTTGATTATCTGGGAGAACCTACTCCATATTACACAGCGCGAAGTTCCTATTCGGGAATTGTTGACCTGGCCGGATTCAAAAAAGACAGATTTTACCAGTATCAGGCAAGATGGAGGCCTGAATTCCCTATGGTTCACATACTTCCGCACTGGAACTGGCCGGACAGAGCCGGGCTGGTTACACCAGTTCATGTGTTTACTTCAGGCGACGAAGTTGAACTATTTCTAAACGGAAAATCTCTCGGGAAGAAGGAAAAAAGCAAATTCGAATACAGGTTCCGTTGGGATGATGTGATTTATCAGCCGGGAGAATTGAAAGCCGTTGCTTACAAAAACGGACAGAAATGGGCGGAAGAAACCATAAGGACAACTGGTTCCCCCTCAAAAATCAAACTGGAAGCCGACAGAAACCGTATATACGCGGACGGTGAAGACCTTTCCTTTATCACCGTTTCCGTTCTGGATCAAAATGAGCGGATGGTTCCCGATGCTAGTGTAAAAATAAGGTTCTCGATTGAAGGACCCGGTGAAATCGTGGCCACCGACAACGGTGATCCCGCAGATATGATTTCCTTCGCGTCCAAGGAAAGGAATACCTTTTCCGGACTGGCTTTAGTGATAGTAAAATTTAAAAAGGGTAAAAGTGAAACCTTCAAGGTCATAGCCGAATCAGACGGGTTGAAATCCGGGGAAACAAGTGTCTATTCAGTTAAATGACTAAACCAAATGGCTGTATAGGCAGAACTCAGATCAGCTCAATTTGGGAATAAGGGAAATGGAATACTAACTAAAAATTGAATGAAATAATTATGGAAAAAACATGGAGATGGTTTGGTAAGAAAGACAAGATCACACTCGACATGCTGCGCCAAATCGGCGTAGAAGGTATTGTGACTGCCTTGCACGATGTGCCTAACGGTGAAATCTGGACTGAAGAGGCTATCAATGACCTGAAGAAATATATCGAATCTTACGGCCTGCGTTGGTCTGTAGTAGAGAGCTTGCCCGTTTGCGAGGCAATCAAATATGCCGGAGCGCAGCGGGAACAACTGATAGAGAACTATAAAATTAGTTTGGCAAACCTTGGTAAATGCGGCATAAAGACCGTCTGCTATAACTTTATGCCCGTTATTGATTGGATACGTACTGACTTGCAGCATCCTTGGGTGGACGGTACTTCATCCCTGTATTTCGACCGCATTCGTTTTGCCTATTTTGACTTGCATATCCTCGAACGCGAAGAAGCTGAAAAAGATTATTCCGATGAGGTGTTAGCCAAAGTAGCTCAACTGGTTAAAAGAATAACTGAATTGGAGAAAGACAGCCTTATCGACACGATAATCGTTAAGACACAAGGCTTTGTCAACGGGAATATCAAGGAGGGGGACAAGAATCCGGTCATGTTGTTTAAGCAATTACTGGCATTGTACAAAGACATTGACCGGAATACATTACGGGAGAACATGCGCTATTTCCTTGCCACCGTTATGTCAGTATGTGAAGAGTACGGCGTGAACATGTGCGTACATCCTGACGACCGTCCTTTCCAGGTATTGGGATTGCCACGTATCGTCACCAACGAAAGAGATATAATTTGGTTACTGAATGCCGTAGACAACCCACACAACGGGCTTACTTTTTGCGCGGGTTCCTTGAGCGCGGGCGAACAGAATGATACCCGCGAGTTGGCAAAGAAGTTTGCCGGGCGTACCCATTTCGTCCACCTGCGAAGTACAGAGGCTACACCGGGTGGGAATTTCATCGAGAGTTCCCACTTGGAAGGACGCGGACACCTTATTGACCTTATCCGTACATTCGAGAAGGAAAACCCCGGACTGCCTATGCGCGTAGACCACGGACGCATGATGCTGGGAGATGAAGACAAAGGGTATAACCCCGGTTACTCGTTCCACGGGCGTATGCTGGCATTGGCACAAGTGGAAGGAATGATGGCGGTCGTAAATGACGAACTGAAACAACAATTATTTTAAAATAAAAAAAAGAAAGGAATTTATCATGAATGAACAATTTAGTATTGCTGGCAAAGTAGCTGTTATCACTGGAGCCGGAGGTGTGCTTGGGGGCAGTATCGCCAAAAGTTTTATGCAACAGGGAGCCAAAGTTGTAGCCGTGGATAATATCCGTAAGGAACAGTTGGACAGGCGGGTGGAAGAACTCAAAGCCTATGGAGAAGATGTTATCGGCATCTTAGGTAATGTGCTTGATATTGCCAGCCTTGAGCAACTGGCTGAAAACATCGTAGCTCAATGGGGCCATATCGATATTTTATTGAACGTAGCCGGCGGCAATATGCCGGGCGCCACCCTTACCCCCGACCAGCATTTCTACGATATGGATATTGCCTGCTGGGAGAAAGTGACAAACCTGAATATAAACGGAACGGTTTATCCATCCCTTGTATTCAGCAAAGTCATGGCTAAACAGGGAAAGGGGTGTATTATCAATATATCTTCCATGGCGGCTTATAGCGCCATTACCCGCGTACCGGGTTATTCCGCCGCCAAAACAGCCGTAGCCAACTTTACCCAATGGCTGGCAAGTGAACTGGCGCTGAAATATGGAGACGGAATCCGGGTCAATGCCATTGCCCCCGGTTTCTTCATTGGTGACCAGAACCGCGCTGTGCTTATCAACCCGGACGGTTCGCTGACCGGGCGCAGCATCAAGGTACTGGCTAAAACTCCGATGAACCGCTTTGGTGATATTACGGAACTCAATGGAGCAGTACAATTCTTGTGCAGCGATGCAGCAAGCTTTATTACGGGAGCTTTGTTACCAATCGACGGAGGTTTCTCAGCTTTCAGCGGAGTATAGTTTTTATTCGGTTTAATTTTAACTTGAAATGAAAGATATTAACCGGCACATTAACTGTCACCGGTGGGCAATATGCGCCCTGTTGTTCTTTGCGATAGTAGTCAATTATTTTGACATATAGGTGTTTAGCCTTCTTTAGCCGATGCTTCCCGAAGAGTATGGCTGGAGTAACTCTGATTATGCTAATTACGGCAGCTTTCCAGTTCTGTTAAGCAATAACTGTTCTTTTTGTCGGGAACTTCATTGATAAGATCGGCACTAAAAAGGGATATGCACTGGCTATCACGGTTTGGTCAATCGGAGCCGCGATACACGCTTTTTCCGTAGAAATAGACGGCGTCTTGTCACCGGTTCTTTCGGTAATTGGGGTTGTACTGCCGGTTTCGGTACTCGGTTTTATGTTTTCGCGCTTTGTACTGGTCATAGGTGAAGCCGTAAATTTCCGCCCGCAATAAAAACAGTAGTCGAATGGTTCCCCTGCAAGGAGCGGTCTTTGGCGACAGGTGTTTTTAATTCGGGAGCGAACAGAGGGGGATGCCCTTGCCTCTGTATTCGTATCATTAGGGTTGGCAGGCCGCATTTATCATGGTGGGCTTCTATTGGTTTCCTTTGGATTATCATCTTTTGGCTCTATTTATATGATTCTCTCCCCAGAAAATGCTGGCGAAGAAACGGATATCGCAGGCTAAATATGATTACATCCATAATGCGGAAAGCGTTGCTGTTGAAAAGCAGGACATGAAGACGGAAGAGAAATTGTAGTGGAGAAAATTGCTCCTCTACAGGCAGACATAACCATTCTTTTTCGGGAAATTCATGACTGACGGGGTTTGGTGGTTTTTTCCGTTTTGGCTTCTTTCCTATCTCAAACACACCAATACGATATGGAGGGTACGTAGATTATGTTGCCCTTGGCGGTACTCTATAGCATAACCATGTTCGGAAGTATCTGTGGTGGATGGTTTCCTGCCTGGTTTATAAAAAAAGGATTTGAAACATACAAGGCACGTATGACTGCCATACTTGTTATTGCTGTCATCCTCTCGACAGTCCTTCTGGCACAACCACTGGGTCATCTATCAATGTGGATACCGATTATCCTGATAGGTATTGGATGTTCTGCCTATCAGGCCTGGTCGGCTAATATTTATACGACAGTTTCGGATATGTTCCTTAACAAGGCTGTAGCTTCGGTGGCTGGTATCGGGACGATGATGGGCGGATTGAGCGGGGTGATCATCTCCACGCTGGCAGGTGCACTGCCCGATCATTATGAAGCGTTTGGCAAACTGGAGACCGGTTACGCCATAGTGTTCTCGTATTGTGCCGTGGCGTACGCTCTTGCAAGAACTATTATGAAAATACTGGTTCCGAAATTTAAACCGATAACAGATTTATAAAATGAAACAGTTTTTGGACGATAACTTTGTATTGCAAAATCAAATGGCAAGATTTGTACCACAATTATGCGAAGCATTTGCCTGTATATGTCTATATTAACACCGATCAAAAATGCGAAAAAGATCATTTATATACCCAAGCTTAAATACTTTTTTTGCCTTCTTTACATACACTGATCATTAGAGGATGTTCGCCATTGGATAGTTTCTTTGACTTGTAAAACAAGATGTTAACCGTTGTACTCATACTGTTTTTGGTTTAACTCTCGGTTTAACTTTTAACTAAATTACGGCTAAAAAGGGGCATTTTGCAAACAAAAAAAGCACCTATAAATAAATATAGCTGCTTGATTTACAAGGTGGTACCAACTGGAATCGAACCAGTGACACAAGGATTTTCAGTCCTTTGCTCTACCAACTGAGCTATGGTACCTTCTGTGGTTTCTGTTGTTGCGGGTGCAAAGATAGATCTATTTTTTAAAATAACAATAGCTTTTGTTTTTTTTCTGATAAACTCCTAGATTATTCAGATTTTTGATTTACTTTTGCATTCGCAAAGCTTCGGAGTGTAGCGCAGTTGGTAGCGTACTACGTTCGGGACGTAGGGGTCGGGCGTTCGAGTCGCCTCACTCCGACACAACTTTTAATAGGCAAGTAATTACTCAACTAGGTTGATATTTGTTCTATGTGGCAAGAAGAATTTGCAAAAAGCGACTTTTACAGTGATCTGTTTAAGTCGTTTTTTTATTTTTATCGGTTAAAGATATAAAATATACTTCGACCTTTTTATACAGCCTGTAACTTTTGTAGTGTCCTGTTATTTCTAGTTGTAGGTACAAACTAGGATATAAATTTGCGATATCTGATTAATGCATAATTGACTTATAAAAATAAATTGATTTTCATCCTACTTGGTTTACCTAGTTCTAAGTTACTCCAAAAAGGATGTTTTCGTATGGGATCGAAATCAATATAAAAAAGGTTGGGATTATCTCATTAGAAAATAATCCCAACCTTTTTTATATTGATTTTTAGTATTAAGGTACTTTCAATAATTATCTCAGCTCGAATGATAATTTTGAACGGATATCTGTAGAAGAGGCACCAATAAGAGCTTCAAAGGCTCCTGGTTCAGCTATCCACGAATGCTTAATATCATCATAAAAACTTAATGCTTCCTTAGATATGGTAAACGAAACATTTTTTTCTTCGTTAGCGTTTAATTGTATTTTTTTAAAGCCTTTCAACTCTTTTACAGGACGTGGAAGGGATGATTTTTTATCGCTAATATATAATTGAACAGTTTCCTCTCCAGCTCTACTTCCTGTATTTTTGATGGACAAAGTAAATGTGATATCCTCATCAGCTGCTAATTGTTTTTTATCAGCAGAAACTTTTCCATATTTAAAGGTTGTATAGCTCAAACCATGGCCAAAGCTAAACAATGGTTTTATATTTTGTTTATCTACCCAACGATAACCTACAAATATTCCTTCGTTGTATGTCTCATCTTTACCATTTCCAGGATAGTCACCCAAGGCATGTGCCGCACTATCTTCTAAACGAACAGGGAATGTAAACGGAAGTTTACCTGATGGATTAACATCACCGGCAAGTACAGAGGCAATAGCATTACCGGCTTCGGTTCCGCAATACCAACCTTCAACAATGGAGGAAACTTTATTTACCCAAGGCATGGC
Source organism: Bacteroidales bacterium (assembly GCA_015654535.1). Taxonomy (GTDB): domain Bacteria; phylum Bacteroidota; class Bacteroidia; order Bacteroidales; family Bacteroidaceae; genus Bacteroides. The sequence continues at coordinate 74,641 of JAATGU010000094.1, read as the reverse complement.
AACTGCATTGCCGCTAAGAATAATCACCGCTACGTTTTTATTCACTTTGGAAATAGCATTAATTAGCTCATCCTGTCCGTAAGAAAGTGACAAGCCTTTTCTATCAGCACCTTCACTGTCCTGATTCTCTTTTTTATTCAATCCTCCGAAAACGAGAACAACATCTGCTTTTTTTGCCGTTTCAACGGCTTTCTGGAGAAGGTTTTCCTTATTATTTTTTTCACTGGTATATCCGGGAGCATAAATTATTTCGGCAGAAGAGCCGAAACGTTTTTTTATGCCATCTAAAGGAGACACTTCATATTTTACCTTTAATGAAGAACTTCCTCCGCCAATAGTCATCATTTTTGTTGCATTCTCACCAATAACTGCAATCTTTTTTATAGTAGAAGTATTAAGAGGTAATAAGTTTCCTTTGTTTTGTAATAATACAATACCTTCCTGAGCGATCTTTCGTCCTGCCAATGCGTGTTCTTCTGTTCCGAAAGAACCAAAAGGACGCTCTTTATTCATTGTTGTTCTAAAGATCAATAGAAGTATCCGACGAACTTTATCGTTTAATAATTCTTCGCTTACATCTCCTGATTTTAGAAGTTTGAGGAATGGAGCTGCTAAATAATAATTATCATAGGCATTACTTCGTCCCCAAGAAAGTCCGTTAGTCCATGAACCAAACTCCATGTCCAACCCATTGGTGATAGCCTGACGAGTATCATGCACTCCTCCCCAATCGGAAATAACCACACCATCAAATTTCCAATCTCTTTTCAATATATCATTCAGCAAATATTGATTATGGCAGCAATGTTCTCCTTTATACTGATTATACGATCCCATTATTGCCCATGCGCCTCCTTTTTGTACAGCGGCTTTAAAAGCAGGAAGATAGATTTCATAAAGTGCGCGATCACTCACATTTACATTAATATGGTCGCGATCTACTTCCTGATTATTCAATGCAAAATGCTTTACACAAGCTGCTACTCCATTTTTTTGGACTTCCTGAATGTAAGGCACTACCATTGTGGAAGAAAGAAAAGGATCTTCGCCCATATACTCAAAATTACGTCCATTGAGAGGTGTTCTATAGATATTGACACCAGGTCCTAGCAATACATTTTTATTCCTATAACGTGCTTCTTCTCCAATTGATTTCCCATACAATGCAGCCATATCTGTATTCCATGTAGCTGCCAGGCAAGTCAAAGCTGGGTAGGCTATACATGAATCATTTGTCCAGCCTGCATTGTTCCATTCATCCCAGAATACTTCGGCGCGAATCCCATGAGGACCATCGCTCATCCAGACTTCAGGTATCCCCAAACGAGGAACTCCCGCAGAACTAAACTTTGACTGTGCGTGGCACATTGCTACTTTCTCCTCCAGAGTCATTCGAGAAAGAGCATCTTCTATTCGTTCTTTAACTGGCTTTTTATCATTCAGATAAATAGCTATTTTAGACTGCCCCGATACTTGGATAGAAAAAAAACAAAATCCTAAAAATACAATCCGGTTAATTTTATTCATAAATCAAGATATATAATTTTTTATAAAAATATTTATTAGAACAGTGAAGGATTATGGATTCATACCTAAAGCTTTAATGTAACCTTCGTTCTTTGTACAAGATTTAAATTTACTGTTTTCGATGAATTCTTTCAGTGCTTTATTTACTACTTCCTGATCAGGTCTGGCTGCACGTATCTGACTAAAGTTTTTACGAGGTTGCTCTGTGTATTTAATAATTAGATCCCAATTATCAGGTTCCTTAATTTTCACCATGCAACTGTTGCTGTTTAGCTTTTTATAAGGCCAAAAATGCCATCCAATATTGTTATGTTCCATTAAGCGGCGAAAAGCGCTAACCCAGACGTCTGTGTTTTCTCCTGTTTCTCCCATATAAAGCGGAAGATTAACTTTCTCACGAAAATCTACCAGATCCTGTACATTGGTTTGAAGAGTATCACACCAATATCGATGGCTAGTATACATCATATTCGAATCAAATGTCCAGTCATTGAATACTTTGAAATTCCCATCCCATTGTGCACCACCTAATAATACGATATGATTTTTGTCAACTTCACGTATTGCCTGTACAGCTAATTTATATATAGGTTCAAGCTGTTTATTTAACTCATCCATTTTTTCAAAATAAGGAGCAAGAGGTTCATTTAATAAATCATATCCTAAAACTACAGGTTCGTTTTTATAGTGTGCAGCTATCTTTTTCCATATTTCGCAAAACTGACGTTGGCTTTCTTTGCTTGAGAAAAGCCATGGATAACCATAACTGTCATCTATGTTGTCTCCCGTTTGTCCTCCCGGAGCATCGTGCATATCAAGAATAACATATAAACCAGCATCTCTGCACCAATCTATTAAAGAATCGATTCTGGCAAATCCGTCTTGATCTTTATTGAGTCCCAGATAGTCTTCATCAGTGAACATTTTATAATGAAAAGGTAGACGTATTGAGTTCATCCCTGTCTTTTTGATGTAATTAATATCTTTGCGAGTTACATAGTTATCTTTAAAATCTTTCCAAAATTGGTTGGTAACATCCGGCCCTACCATTTCGCGAAAAGCCTGATCTATCAACCGAGCTGAGCTTACTCCTTTGAAGGAAAACATATATCCTTCCGGATTCAACCAATTTCCAAGGTTTATTCCCTTAATAAGAAATTTCTCTCCATTAGGTTTAGTAAGATTCTGACCATTAACCTTAATAAAAGAATTGGATGAAAGACTATTCATTATTTTTGGCTGACATCCTAAGAATATCAGTAGCAAAAAGAAGAAAGGAATTAATTTTTTCATACTATTTGATTGTTTATAACTTTATAAATGCAGTTGGGATATTGTCCGATTTAGCCGAGAAAAAGCATTGTCCTTTTCGGATTACCTTAATACATGCCCTACCGTTATAGGCTTCGATTTTACGGGATCCTGTAGATGTTCCCATATTTTGTATTAGCTGCGCATCACCTGTGATGCCAAACTCAATTTGTTTTTTAGAATCAAGACAACGAATCCCATTAATGTCAACAAGTTGCGCTTCAACCATTAAACTATCAGCTGATATTGGCGTTGATTTTAGTTTGATCTCAGCTTCTTTACCCCACTTTTTCGTTTGATATTCAAATTGAATTTCATCAGAAATCATTGCAACTTTTTTATCTTTGATTGCAATTGCCTTAATCTTATTATTTCCTTCTTTGAAAGGCACATTCCATCTTAGACCTGCAGCAGGAAAGTCCTGACTATTACGAACCTTTATTCCTTGGGAAATTCCGTTTACAATTAGCTCCACTTTTTTACAATTGGAGTAAACTAGTACTTGTTTCATTTCATCTTTATCACCCCATCTTACTGGCCAAGAATGTCCGTAGATGTGAAGCATAGGCTTTTTAGTCCAATACGACTGAAAAACATAATAAGCTTCCTTTTTTGTAAAGTCTCGTTCTACTACCCCTTTTTGGTTGACATAAGGAATAGGATTATTAGGCCGAATGGGAGTTGAGAAATCCTTGAACGTCCAACATGCAGAGCCTGTAAGCCAAGGCATGTTTTCTTGTTCCTTTAAGTGCCAATCTATGAGTTGTACGATATATGTTTCAGACCAATCTCCGTTTTTCAGAGCTTTTGCATAGTCATTATAAAAGGATAAATCTTTTCCTCTTTGAATTTTATCCGAATTCATGAGTGCGCTTTCAGCATGTCTTTGAGCATGGCTATCTCCTCCCCATTCGGCATGTAAAAAATGCTTTACCTGATTCATTTCATCATAAGCGAACTTACTATAATCAGTAAAGATACCTTTATACCAGCCAGCCCATATTGAAGGAGAATAGACATCAACTATGTCCTTGCAAAAGTCACATCGGCGGATAGCAGTCATACGCGTGCTATCCATTTGATGAGCAAGGTTATTGAGTTCAGTCATAAATGCCCTTATTTTATATTTTTCAAAAGTTTCAAAATCATTGGGCCAGTCATTTTCATTTCCTAATCCCCAAATAATAATTGAAGGATGGTTATGATGTTGTTCAATCATATTTGTTAGCATTCGACGTGCTTGAGCCTTATAACTTTCTCCTCCCAATCCTCCTCTGCACCAAGGTACCTCTTCCCAGACAAGAATACCCAATTCATCGCATTGCTGGAGAACAATGTCTGATTGTTGATAATGTCCCAATCTGATAAAATTTACTCCCATCTCTTTTATCATTTTCATTTCTTGCTTAATCTGGCTTTCAGTCATTGCGGCGGCCACCCCAGCATGATCTTCGTGACGATGTGTGCCTTTTAGCAATAACCTTTTCCCATTCAATAAGAATGGACCTTTATCTACAAATTTATATTTCCTGAAGCCAAATTTTTGTATTGCATGCAGTTGTTGATTATTGGTCGTTAAAGTCATTTCACAAATATATAGTTGAGGATTATTTACATCCCAAAGCATAGGTCTCTTCACTTCTTGCTTAAATGAATAGATGTCATCTGTGGAATCTACTTTTTGTGGCTTTATATTGTATATTTCCTTACCTGAAGGATCTTTTATTGTCAGAGCAATTTGAGTCCCTTTTTCACCAAGAGGATTATATAATCGTGAATTAACTTCAATAGTACCACTTTTCATTTCTTTACCAAGAATGCTATTAATCTTTATCCAATCAAAAGATACTTGAGGTACATAAACAAGGTTTACATAACGATATAAACCGCCGTAGACATTGAAATCAGATAAGTTAGACGGAATCATTTCTAAATCACGACTATTATCGCATCGTATAGACAATGGTACTTTACCTTTAAACTGACGTTTGCAAACATCGGTTTGTATAAACTGCTCAACAGCATCTGTTATATCCACAGTCCACTCATCATAACCTCCGATGTGGCTTCCTACTTTGGTAGTATAGATATATACATCTGTTTTTTGTCCAGCTCCTTCGAAATCCAGAAAAATACGACCACTTGTGTAGTTATTCTTTAAAGACAGCAGTGTTTTATACCAACCGGGACCTTGATAATAATTAAGATCAGGATCAACTGCGTCAGAAGCATTAAAACAATGAGGTAAGGTTACTTTTGTCCATATAGGGGCAGATTCAGGACCCCCGGTAGGTGCAGAACGGACTATTTCCCAAATACCTCCCACATCTTGTTTCAGAAATTCCCAATTATCCGTTAATCTTATTTTTGAGGTCGAAGGAACTAGGGCGTATAATTGAGTAAAACAAAAACAAACGAATAGCAATAAATAACTTTTTCTCATTTGAGTTATATTTTATAGGCTTATTTGTTATAAAGCTTTCCTGCTTTTTCAATTTTGTCCTTACGTAGTAAAGCTTCCATATAAAAATAGTCAGCATAAGAAATAGGTACATCTATTTCATCTTTTTTAGGATAGTTGCCTATAGAGTGTAACAGCAGGAAACCTTTTGAAGTTCCTACTTTTGCGCGATAGTGTTTAGAGAGATTTTTCACTATTTTATCTGCCAGAGCTTTGTATTCAGTGCTCTTTTTAGGTGATACATAACCACTGAGCTCATAAAGACCTGAAGCAATAATGCAGGCTGCTGAAGCATCGCGAGGAGAGTTTGGTATAGCAGGATCATTAAAGTCCCAATAAGGTATTAAATCCTCTGGCATATTGGGATTAGTAAATAGGAAATGAGTAATGTTCTCTGCTTGTGCTAGGTAAGCAGGTTCTTTAGTAAAACGATAACACATGGTAAATCCATACAATCCCCATGCTTGTCCACGTGCCCATGCCGAAGCATTATTATATCCTTGAGCCGTTTCTTTTGTAAGCACCTTCCCTGTTATCGTATCGTAATTGATAACATGATACGAAGAGTAATCATTACGAAAATGATTTTTCAGAGTAACATTGGCATGGCTTACCGCTATGTTATAATAGATTGAATCGCCTGTTTCTTGTGTTGCTCTAAATAGAAGCTCCAGATTTAACATATTGTCAATAATAACTGGATACTGCCATTTATCACGATTAAAATCCCAAGAACGAATAGCTCCTACTGTGGGATTGAAACGCATACTTAGTGTCTTTGCTGCTTGTAGTAGAACGTCCTTGTAGTCTTTGTTATCGGTAAGTTCATAACCTTTCCCGAAAGAAGAATATAGAATAAATCCAAGGTCGTGGGTACCCTTATACATCTTCATTTCTTCAATAGGCCAAGTACGTTTATTGGCTTGGTCTTTCCAATAATCATCATGAGTATAAGCATACATTTGCCACAACGAACCAGGAAAGAAACCAGAACACCAATCATGCGGACCTACAACGCGGAGGCTTCCGTCTTTTTCAACGGAGCGAGGATTCGTCAATTTGTGATTTTTATTGCTATTTAATACTGTATCAGTACAAGCAATCGCATATTTTAATTGTGTTTGAGCAAAATTTATATTTTCTTTTACCAAGTTTGTACTTTTAAATGTAGTACAAGCAAAAACTCCCGGTAAAAGTATTGCGCTCAAAAAAATATTTTTTATCTTCATAAGATAGTAAATTTAATATAGTAGATTATTTCTGTCAGATGGCTGAACCACTTTGTGAATTTTATAAAGTTTTAGATAATCAATGCGGGAAGGATCGAGTAATGTTACCCGATAGAGGTCATCGCAAAAAGCTTGCTGTTTTTCATCCCATTCGCTGATTTGTTTATAGGGCCAGTCTGAAAGTTTTTTACCTAGGTAAGAAGCTAAAAAATCTACTGCTTTAAAGAAACAACGTCCATCACTCGAAGTAGCCAGATAAAGTTTAGGACGATTTAATGCTTTTGCAAAGAAGAACATATCTATCATGTGGCGAATATTAAATTCTGAATATCCAAAAGCCAAGGTACGTTTCAATTCAAGTGGCTGACGGCCATCTGGTTCTATTTGTTTGTAGAGCCTGTCTTGTGGGAATGCGTCCACAAATGTGTTGGCTAACTCAGTGTTCCCTGAATAAAGGGCAAACGAAACGACCTGAACATCATAAGCTAAGCCATGATTATTAGTAGATTTACGCTCTTCTTTACCTAAATCACTATGGATAAGCCATTGCTCAAATTCTCCAAACCAATTTTTCAGAGCTTTTTCATCCTTATCTGTGAAGGATGACGATTTTGATAATAGTTGTACAGCTTCAAGCATTTCAACAAATGAATAAGAGTCAATAATACCATAGTTACGACCTTGGTCGTTAAAATGTCCGGGAACGGTTTGGGCAAAATTTAGATTCGGATTCATCTTTGTGTCTTCGTTGAGAAACCATACACGTAAGCAATCAGTAGCTTTGGCTGCGTATTTTTCGTCTCCACTAAAATAGTAAGCCAAAGAGAGGGTGGTCACAGCATTTGCCATTTTGCCCAAACGTACCCTATCTAGCTTTTCCAATTCGGGATTAGAAATTCCATCTCTGTTTATATAAGGTTTGCCGTCAGGCTTGGTAGGGTCGGGCCAATAATAACGTGCCATACTCATATAATCGTGTTTGGAGCCACTGGCTGGTGTTTTTTCTTTCATCATAACAGACAAAGGAGAATTTTGTAATTCTTTCTCTGCATCTGATATCAAAAGTTTATAAGCAGGTGCATAAGCTTGTGTAGCGATAGATCGCTTAGCTTTTTCCATGTGTGCTTTATTCCATAACAACTGGGCAGGCATAATGGCTGCCAAACAAAAAAACAGTGCTGATATTAAAAGTTTTTTCATGATTATTAGATGTATAAATAGTTATAATTTTCTCAATTTTATTCCGTTCAGAAATGTTTTTCCATTTTTTGGAGAGAGCTTTACGTAAATGCCTTCTTCCTTGGAAGCAGTTACAACAAAACGCTTCTTGACAGCTCGGAAGTAACCGAACTGATTTCCTATGCTTACGTTTTCATCAACTAATCTGTTGTTTATGTAAATATCAAAGACATTTCCTGTTGTTTTAATTTGTTTAGTAGCATCAATATTATAAAGAATTTCCGAGCTTGAATTAAAAACATCCGCAAAGAGAAGCTCTATTTCATATTCTCCTTCGGGAACATCAAAACGATAAGCTTCTAACCCTGTGCGTAACGTCTGATAAAGTGGATTATCAGATGTATTCTTTATTTCTGTTTGTGTGCCTATACTATAATCATTTGGACGATAAATTTCTCCTCCTACATATCCCCAACTTCCGGGTGTATAAGATTTGTCGCAGATCCATGTTAGTTCACTCTCGTCACTGGTGAAATAAGAATTGCTACCGACGTTTATAGCCAGTTCTAATCCTTTTAGATTTTCTCTATTCAGCTTTTCGGGAATTGTTTGAAAAGAGATAGTTACCCCATCTTCTATAAGACAAGAATTATAAGAACCTTTAGCATAAACATAGTGCCTGCCAAAGGTAAAAGGAACTTGCCAAACAGCATTACAATTTTTTATTTTTTTTGTTCCTAATGATTGTCCGTCGATAAACAATTCTATCTCATCAAGGTTTGAATAAATTTTGATTGGTTGAATAACAGGAGCATCTCCCTGCTGAATTCCAGTCCGAGTTATCCAATCACGTGCAGCAATATGCAACACAGGTGAGTCTTTTCTGAACAGAGATTTATAGTAATAGAACACATCTTTGGGACTTCTATCAGCATAAAGTATTCCTTTATTATTTATGCGAGGCATAGATTCATCTCGCAGGGCAGAAGAGAAATCGATAAAATTCCAAAGGCTAGCTCCGCTTACATATTTTTTTTCTTCAATAACAGGTAAATAATGTTCAAGATAATCTTGCTGATATTCAATGCTGAAATCGAAGCACTGCGGTGCAAAAGAATGAATTCTTTTATCAGATCCTGCACCGTATTCACTTATTACAATTGGATGATTAGGATATTTAGCGTGTTGTTTCTCAAGAAAACCCTCGAAACCGGTAAAACTTCCGCCGTACCAACCCTGATATAGGTTCCATCCAATAACATTGGTAATGGAAGATAATCCTACTTCATTATATATTTCGCTTCCATGAAAGGCTATAGCACTTAGGCGATAAGGATCTTCAGTTTTCAGAATTTGTTCCAATTGTTTAGCCAAATCTATCGTCCGCTTAATAATAGGGGTTTGTTCTTCTTTGCTGAACTTACGTTGTGTGGCCAATAGTATTTCATTCATGTATCCCCAGGTTATTATGGCAGGATGGTTGTAGTGTTGCCGAATCATTTCACATAGATTCTTTTTGCAAATTTGCTCGAATTCTTTAGAATCAGGTACCATATCGATGATTGGTATTTCCTCCCAAGCCAATATGCCTAGTTTATCACATTGTTCCAATATCGATTCATCCTGAGGGTAATGAGAAATACGAATAAAATTGGCACCCATATCCTTTGCAAGGAGCATATCCCGCCGATGCATTTCGTCGCTCAGCGCGTTACCTATAGGTTTTTGGTCCTGATGTCTGCAAATCCCCCTTAGTTTATATGGTTTACCATTTAAAAAGAAACCATATTCTCCATCAAACTTGTACCAGCGAAAACCGAAGTGATTGGTAACCTTATCGATTGATTGACCATTCTTTGGATTCTCGATAATTGTTTCTACCGTATATAGATCAGGAACTTCAGGTGACCAAAGTTGTAGATTTATGATGTCTTTCCCTTGATTCTTGAAATTTTTATTTTCACCCGGAGCTAATGAAAGATAGCTTTCCAGTCGTTGTATGATTTTTCCTTCAGGATCGTAAATCTGATGGATTAGCTTTACTTTGGTTTTAATCTGAGCATCATTTTTAACTTCCCCTCTGATAAAGAAAGAAGCAGAAGATTGAGATACTTTGGGCGTATCAATGAAGACTCCGCAGGAACCATTATTAAGTAATGCCAAATGTTGTTTAGGAGTTGTAATGAGCCACACATCACGATAAATTCCACCAAAGAAGGTGAAATCACCAGATACGGGTGGAACTTCGGGCAAAGAATTGTTTACCTCGACAGCAATTATATTTTGTGAGCCAAAAGAACAAAAAGGTGTGATATCAAAAGTAAATGCTGTGTATCCGCCTTTGTGTTCACCTACTAAATTTCCGTTCACAAATACTCGAGCAGACTGGTTGGTCGCTTCAAACTTTAGAAATAGTTCTTTCCCTTTATTTTCTTCAGTAAGAAAAAAGATTCTTCTATACCATGCATCACCTCGGTAATAGTCTTTCACTATATATGCGTCGGCATTCCACGTATGTGGAATATTTATAGCTGTCCAATTTTTATCGTTGAAAAGACTATCAGAAGCATGAATGTTTTCTCCTTTCAGAAATTTCCAACCTTCATTAATAGTCCTCATCTGTCGCTGAGCTTTTATTTTCATTGGATTAATACCTATAAATAAAAAAATAAAACAAAGTTGGAAAATGTATATTACAGATTTTCTCATCATATTTAAAATAAAAAATTGAAATATTGAAAGCAATTAAAAGAGCAACATTAATTACCAGTTCATTCATTATGAATTTAAAAAAAATCTTTAGAAAAAATAGTTGTTATAAACAGATCATTTAGTCACTGTTGGACAAATAACTAGACTATTTTCGGAAAACTATCAATAAAACATTACTGGTTATTAAAAAAAACGAGATTTTAAAAGTGAATAGTACATCTAACCCAAAATGGTTAGATGGAATCTCCAAGAGCTTAATTCCCTTTTCATGGTAAATCGATTCGTAATAAAAATAATAAGCGATTCGATATCACAAATGTATCTAGACTCTTCGGGAAAGTATAAAACAATGTTACTACAAAGATTCTATTGAAAGTTATAAGTACTACATCAGTTATTTCACATTGAAATAGTAAAGCTCTATTAAACAGCTTTATAATTATTTATTTTTTATGAAGTTAATATAAAATTAAGATGATGGTGATGTAGTATTATTTATGTGATTTTTGCAAATTAAATACTAATTATCATTATCTTTGGCAAAGAAATCAATGAGAATTGTATTTAGCCTTAAACCATATAGACTTAAAACTTACCATGAAGTTATTATCAATATTATTTTTATTTTTTATATGCTATCCATGCAATATTTATTCAAATTGGCAACGATCTGTTACAAACTACAGCAGACATACTTATCAATCAGGAAATCAAAATTGGATGATTTCGCAACACAATAATGGTTGGATGTATTTTGCAAATAATAAAGGGTTGCTTGAGTTTGATGGTGTGAATTGGCAAACATATTCCATACACAATGCAAAGGTTAGAGCTGTAAAAGCAGCTCCAGACGGCAAAATTTATGTTGGAGGTATCGATCAATTCGGCTATTTTATTCCAAATAGATTGGGTGGACTTAACTATATTTGTACATCGGACAGTCTAAAGAAAAAGAGAATAAAAGTTGGAGCAATATGGAATATCCATATTGCTGAAGATAGAGTTTTTTATCAGTCTAACGATGGTGTATTCTATACTGAAAAAGGTAAGATTACCGAAATTGTGCATCCTAAGAATATAAGTTTTTCAGCAATAATCAATAATAAATTTTATATTACAACTTCAGAAGGATTACTAGTCCTTGATGGAAATAAGTTTTCTTTGTTGCCCAACACAGAAATACTTCAAAATATGAAAGTAATAGGTTTATTGCCACTACCTCATAGTAAAATTTTGATAGTGACCAATTTGAATGGATTGTATATATATGATAGAAATACTCTTTCACGATTTAACAGTATTGCTGATGATTTTATCAAGAGAAATCAGTTGTTTTGTGCTACAATAAATAATTCGCTTTTAGCTTTAGGATCTGTCCAGGACGGAGTTCTCTTATACAATTTTTCTAAAAATGAAATAGAACATATTACTATTACTAACGGGTTGCAGAATAAAACAGTGCTAAGTGTATTTATTGATAAAGGAAATAATTTGTGGTTAGGGCTGGATAATGGGATTGATTGCATCCATTTGGATTCGCCTCTCTATTCTTTATATGGAAATAAATCAATTATTGGTTCGGGATATAGCTCTTTTTTGTGTAATAATATGTTATATTTGGGAACGAATCAAGGTTTATATCATACAGAAAATCCTTTAAATCAGAATAAGAACGCAGCAGTGGAATTTATTCCTGGCACAGAAGGACAAGTCTGGTCAATGACTTCTTTTAATAATGAACTTTTTTGTTCTGGAGACAATGGCGTCTTTGTTGTAAAAGGAACGCAAATAAGTCGTGTGGAGAATATAAAGAGTGCGTGGTCCGTGGCTTCTCTCAACGCAAAGGAAAATTTGATGGTGGCGGGTACGTACACTGGATTGGCTTTAATAAAAAAAGAAGGAGAAATATGGGTTTGTAAAAACAGAATTAAAGGATTCAATAGCTCCTGTAAAGGTCTTCTTGTTGACGATATCTCAAATATAGTTTGGATATCCAACAAAGAAAATGGACTTTTTCGTATTAAAATATCTAATAACTATACAAAAATAGATAAAATAAAAAATTACAATAATAAATCATTCCCAGTAGGTAGCAATGTACATTTATCGAAAATAAATAATGAAATAGTCTTTTCATCGCCAACAGGAATATATAAGTATAATCAAATAAAAGATAGACTGGAAGAGTATACAAGTTTGGAATTAAATTTGGATGGGAAGAACCATTATACCTATCTTCATCAAGATAAATTTGGAAATATCTGGTATGTTGTAAACGGTATCTTAAAAATAGCCCGGTATAATTCGCAAACTAACAGATATGAAAGAAAGTTGAATGAGTCTTATTTACGGGGATATATGATAGAAGATTTTGAAGACGTCTATGTTAACGGGAATCAAGCAATAATAGGTACAGAAGAAGGATTTTCTTTGCTTAAATTGGACCATACTCTTCATAAAAATAATAGGCTTACACTTGAAATTAGACATGTCTATGTTACAACTCCAAAGGATTCTCTTATTTATGGAAGAAGTTTTCAAAATAATCCCGTTAATGTTTTAGTTAGATACAGAAATAATTCAATCCGTATTGAATATAGTCTAAATAACTATGATAAGTCATCTTCAACGCTCTATTCTCATAAATTAAGTGGAGCGAAAGAAGAGGGTTGGAGCGAATATTCAGAAACAACATCCAAAGAATATACACACTTAAAAGAGGGTAAATATACCTTTAGCGTCAGAGCTATCACTGATAAAAATTTTACGCCCATATACACAAGCTTTGAATTTGAAGTCCTTCCTCCATGGTACAGAACTTTTTGGGCTTTTCTATTCTATGGTTGCCTTTTTATTTTATTAACTTACAATATATATAATAGAATAAGCAAGAGTAAAAAACGATTAATTGAGCAAAAAGAAAAAGAACTATTGATGCAAGAGTTGAAATTTAAAAAGCAAAATGAACTGAAGGATAGGAAGATCGATTCTCTTGAAGAGGAAAAACTTAGATCTGAGTTAAAGTTTAAGACAGAGGAACTTACCAGATCTACTTTGAACATTCTTAGAAAAAATGAAATATTATTGGAGATAAAGAAGGAGGCTTTAAGTATTTCTCATTCAATTCAGGAAGAAAATCTCGTAAATATTCGGCGAAAAACTTTGCGCCTAATTAATCGTGTTGACACAAACATAGAGCACGATAATGATTTCCAGGTTTTCCAGGATAATTTTGATTCTATTCATGAAGACTTTTTCACGCGGTTAGAAGAAATAGCGCCGGATCTCAATAAAAAGGAAAAAATGTTATGTGCATATATCCAGATGAATCTATTATCTAAAGAAATAGCTCCCTTACTAAATATCTCACTAAGGGGAGTAGAAATTAGCAGATACAGGCTTCGTAAAAAACTTAATCTGAGTAAAGAAGAAAATCTGGTTAGTTTCCTTCAACGATTATCTAAAAACGCTTAATCACACAATAACCTGAATTAAATACTTCTCTTGATATAAAATACAAAGAATAAAAGCCTAGATTATACTACTACAAAAATAAAAATAAATAGAAAAAAATGGTGGAATTTTATAAGTCAATGTATTAGCATACAATATTTTAAAAAATATTGAGAAATACATGATGTATTCTGTCTGAGTTTCAATAGAACTTATGTCGTAGCCAATCCTATCATTGTTAAACATAACAAGACTACTTTTGTCGAACGCCCAACAAAAGCGCAATGTGTTATTAACAAAATCTATTTATTTATGAAAAGAGAACAATTTTCATGGAAAAGTATGCAGCTACTTTTGGTCTGCTGTCTTTTATTTCTTTTTGATGTGGGTCTTTCGGCTCAAAACAATATTGATGTTCGAGGTTTGGTTCTGGATGCGAATACAAAAGAGCCTTTAATTGGAGTTTCTATTATGGAGAAAGGGACATCAAATGGTACCTTTACTGATTTAGATGGTAATTTTTCACTTAAAGTAAAATCCAATTCTATACTGAAGCTTTCTTCTGTTGGCTATTCTACAATAGAATTGAATTGTAATAAAGTTCAGGGTACCATCCTAATGAAAGAAGATACAAAAACTCTCCAAGAAGTAGTAGTTGTAGGTTACGGAACTCAGAAAAAAGTAAATCTTACAGGATCGGTTACATCTATTGATGGTGCAAAAATTTCCGCAAAACCAGCCTCAGATGTACTTACGGCTTTGCAAGGTGAAATGCCTGGTGTAGCAGTATTAAGGAGTAGTGGACAACCTGGGTCAGAAACTTCGGGTATTCGTATTCGTGGTTTTTCATCTGCCAATGCTACATCCGCATTGGTTTTAATAGATGGTATAGAAGGTGATATGACTCTCTTGAATTCCAATGACATAGCCTCTATATCTGTGCTTAAAGATGCCGCTGCATGTGCTATTTATGGAGCCAGAGCTGCTGCTGGAGTTATTTTAATCACAACTAGATCAGGAAGTGAAGGTAAAATACGTGTTTCTTACGACGGATATTTCGGGATAAATACTCCTGGTAATATGCCGGAACGTTTACCAGCTTGGGAGGAGCAGAATATGATTAATATATCTAGGGTAAATGCCAGTGGATCTCCTGAATGGAATGCGGAACAATCATCATGGGTAGGCAATCCTAACTTTAATTACAGACCTAATTACTCTAATGGTCGTTGGGATTTATTCCAAGCTACAAATTGGGTTAATGAAGGTACTAAAAACTATACCACTCAACAGAATCATTCTGTATCTGTAAGCGGAGGTAAAAAAGATCTTAATTACATGATTTCAGCGGGATACTATACAAAAAATGGAATTCTTGAATACGGCCCAGATAAGAATCGGCGATATAATTTTCGGGCAAAAATAAATTCAGAAGTAAATGAATACGTTGATTTAGGATTTATGGCTAGCTATGATGGACAATTTATTGATACAAATCCTTATGGAGCAACAAATATTTTGGAAAGGCTTTATCATGTTCGTGGCAGACAACCTATTTATAACCCAGTAGAAGATGTAAACTATAATAAAGATCC
The DNA here is from genome assembly GCA_015654535.1 of Bacteroidales bacterium. Taxonomy (GTDB): domain Bacteria; phylum Bacteroidota; class Bacteroidia; order Bacteroidales; family Bacteroidaceae; genus Bacteroides. Next base: position 59,174 of record JAATGU010000094.1, on the reverse strand, counting down.
TTATAATGGCGATTTACAGGTTAATCCTATTGATCTTATGAAAAACGGAGGCATTTCCTCAAACCAGTATGAAGAATATGTTGGGAAAGGTGATTTGACCATTAAAAATATTATTAAAGGGTTACGATTGAATTTAAGTGCTTCTCGCCATTTAAGTTATTATAGCTCTGAAGTTGATAATCGCTATTTAGTATGGTATGACCGTTTAGGAACAACCGTGCGATTCTCTGCAAATGATCCTAATTCACTTACTAAACAGAAAAATGGTGATTATCATGATACTTTTGAAGCGTTACTTAATTATGATTTAAAACTAGGAAATCATAGTTTCAGTGCATTAGCTGGTACTACGTATGAGAACTATAGAAAAGATCAAATATCAGCCACTGCAAAAGCTTTGAACTCAAATGATTTCTTTTCGTTCGGATACTATGACTCATCTGTTGTAGGTAATACTTCTATTTCAGATGAGATAGATACATGGGCAATGATGTCCTATTTTGGCAGAGTTAATTACAATTATGCTGATCGATATTTATTTGAAGCAAACATGCGTTATGATGGAAGTTCACGCGTAGCTCCGGAGGCTCGTTGGAAAGCATTCCCTTCAGTATCAGCTGCATGGCGTATTAACCAAGAAAAATGGTTTAATATTCCTTGGGTGGACAATATGAAACTTCGTGCTTCATGGGGACAACTAGGAAACGGAGCTGTGTTAGGTTTATATGACTATATCCCACAGATTAATAGTGGAACTCAAATAGGAGAAAAATATTTTTATCAAGGGCAGCTAGCGTCACTAAATAAGAAATGGGAAATTATAAGTACAACTAATATTGGATTTGACCTTGGTCTGTTAAAAAATAGACTAAATGTCACAGCTGACTATTATTGGAAATATAATGATAATATGTTGGCTAGTCTACAGGTTCCAAGTTTGATTGGAATAACAGTACCTAATGCAAACGTAGGAAAGCTAAAGACATGGGGATGGGAATTTGAGGTCTCATACAAAGATAAGGTAGGTGATTTGAATTATCAAGTAAGCTTCAATCTATCCGACAGCCAAAATCGCTTGATGGAATATGATGGAAAAAATGTCATTTCAGAAGGTGCAGTGGATTTGTTACAAGGATATTCAATGAATGGCCTTTGGGGATATAAAACCGATGGTTATTGGAGTAGTCGTGATGAGTACTTAGCTTATAAGGCAGCAAATCCAGGTTATCAATCATTTAATGATGCTAAAGTTTCTGGAGGTGATGTTAAATACGTAGCTCAAGGGAAAGCAGATCATACGATAGGACAAGGAGGTGGAACACCTCAAAATCCAGGAGATTTGGTATATTTAGGTGACTCAAACGGACGCTATTTGTATGGTATTAACTTATCATTTCAATGGAAGAATTTCGATTTTTCAATGATGTGGCAAGGAGTTGCTAAACGTAAAATTTTGATTGATACAGGAACTCTTGCGCCGTTTGCCAGCACTTCAAATATGCCATGGACAATCGATCGTGATTATTGGACTGTAGATAATCAGAATGCTTTTTGGCCAAGATTATACAGCGGAGATTCATTCAACTTTCATCCTTCTGACAAATGGGTTCAAAATGCAGCATACATTCGTTTGAAAAACGTTCAGTTAGGATATACTGTTCCTATTAAGAAAACAGTAATTGAAAAACTGAGAATCTATGTCTCTGGACAAGATCTTTGGGAACACTCAAACATGCTTTCTGTATTTGATCCTGAAGTTGGTAATAATGCATCGGCTAATTATTATCCATTCTTCCGTACATGGGCTGTAGGACTAAATGTAACTTTTTAAATCGTAAAACCATGAATAAAAAAATATTCTTATTTTTAATGGCCGCTTCGTTATGCATAATAAGTTGCGACTTAAACAGACAACCTGAAACCACTCTGGCTGATCCTTCATTCTGGAAAACAGAGAATGATTTACGTGGTGCTTGTACTCGACTATATAATTTGCTTGATGGATTTTCACATGATACCCGAGGTGATGAATTGGTTAAAACCTCTTCAGATGCTACATCAAACGGACAACGTACCGTACCTTCTAAAGCTGGTGATTGGTCCGATCCATACTATCGTATTGCTACTGCCAATAATATTATTCAAAAAGGACCTGCTGTTAATGCGACTCAAGCAGTTAAAAATAGATATTTGGCAGAGGCATATTTTTTTCGTGCTTATTATTACTTTATATTAGTAAAAAAGTATGGTGATGTGCCCTTAATTTTGAAAGCAATAACAGATACAGGTGATACTCTTCTGGATTCTCCACGCACTCCACGTGAAGTCGTTATTCAACAATGCTATAATGATCTTGATTTTGCAGCACAATGGCTCCCAAAAATAAGTGTATTACCTGCAGCTGATTGGGGACGTGTTACTAGATCGGCAGCCTTGGCCATGATTCAACGTATCGGTCTTTATGAAGGCACTTACTCTAAATACCACAATTTAGGTAGCGATTACAGAGCACACTTAAAAAGGTCTATTGATGCTGCCGAATTGGTAATGAAAGAGGGACATTCTCTTTACCCGGATTTTCAAAAACTTTTCTATTTTGATGGTGAAGGTGCTCAAAATAAAGAAAATATTTTTGTGAAAGTATATGGTCCCAATGGAGCTGGCACTGTAGTGCATTCAAATTCTCGTCAAATGGAGAATTCTGTTTCTGTTACTCGTTCAATGGTCGATCTTTTTCTTTATAGTGATGGGTTACCGAAGGAAAAGACATCTCTAAAAGTTTCGCCTGAGAAAAGTTATAATGATATTCTTACTAACCGTGATCCACGATTAACGATGACTCTTTATAAAGTAGGGGAAAGCGCATATAAAGGACCTTATATGCCTTTTACAAATCAAGGTGGAAATGGATTCTCATTGAAAAAAGGATTTATTCTTTCAGAATGGTCAACTAATGGTAAAGAAACTGTAGATAAAATGTTGATTAGATATGCTGAAGTGTTAATTTCGTATGCTGAAGCACTGTATGAATATAACGGTTCTATAACAGATACTCAGCTTGATTTAACGGTTAATGCTCTTCGAAAACGTGTAAATTTTAATGTTAGATTGACTAATGATTTTGTTACCACGAATGGTCTTGATATGCTTAATGAAATACGACGTGAACGCACAGTTGAATTTATTGATGAGAATATGCGTTACGATGATATTATTCGTTGGAAAATAGCTGAAACGGTATTACCAAGTTATATTTTAGGCGCAAAATATGTTGCCTCTGAAACCACAACACAACGTTCAGATGTAGCTAATCGTCTTACTGATGCAAATGGGATGTTTGGTGGTAAAAAGGTGTATAATGAAGCTGATATTTATGTCATTGAACGAGCTGAAGACCGTAGATTCGATCCAAATAAAGATTATTTATATCCGATTCCTTTAAATGAAATATCACTCTCTGGGGGAGCTGTCGTACAGAACCCGGGATGGGAATAAACTTATAAAATAGAACGTTATGAAAAAAATATTATTTATATTGGCAGCCTTTTGCTGCATATTGGTTAGTTGTGACAAAAATGAATGGGGTAATGGAGATCCATCTCTGGCGAATGTTTACTACGTTGGTTTCCAACAATGGAGTACAAAGTTTGACAACTCTATTCAATACAATGTTAATCGTGGAGATACTGTAAGTGCACCTGTTCAATTTTACAGTGAACAAGTTTGTCCATATGATGTAGTTACTTATTATTATGTGGCTGGTTCTTTGGTTAGAGGTACAGATTATCAAATTGTTGATGAAAACGGAACGGTACTTTCTCCTGATGTTAATGGAGCGTTTTCTCTTATTTGGGCAAAAGCTATAAAAGGCATTAAGAAAATTTATGTAAAAGCCTTGAATAGCAAAGTTGGTTCTTTTACCTTGCTTACATTCAATCCTAATGCAACAGTACCAATTTCACCAAATGATGTAAGTACTACTACAAATAATAAAACAGATGAATACGAGGTCAGAGCATTTACTCAAAACTATAAAGTTACGATTAATATTAAATAGATTTTTTAGGCTTTCATAGGTTATAGATTCTTACTTTAGTACGAAGAGACAGAATTCCCAAAGAAATAGAGGAATTCTGTCTTTTTTATTCGTAATATATTCAACACTTACTCCTTTTGGTAAATTGAAACCACAGATATCGTTTATTCTGTATTTAGGTCTTTTTTGCATAAAAACAAAATAAATCTTCTTTTATGCATGATATATTCAAAATAATAGCTACTTTTGCATCAAAATAAGAATAATTATACATGACTGCGAATAAAAGTAAACGATTAGATTCGATAAAGATGATCATCTCTAGTAAAGAGATTGCTAGTCAGGAAGAGCTACTACAGGAATTAGCTAAGGAAGGCTATGAGCTTACACAAGCCACCTTATCAAGAGACTTGAAGCAAATGAAGGTTGCAAAAGCAGCGACTACAAATGGTAGTTATGTCTACGTTTTGCCTAACGATACTATGTATAAAAGGACAGTTGATATGCCTAGTGTAGGTGATATGCAATTACAAAACGGCTTTAAATCGATTGATTTTTCGGGGAATATGGCAGTTATAAAGACTCGTCCCGGATATGCGAGTAGCCTTGCTTATGATATAGATAATCATGAATTCCACGATATTATAGGTACTATTGCAGGAGATGACACAATCCTTTTGGTTTTCAGAGATGGCTATTCCCGAAATGAAATCAGGCGATCATTATCTATTATTATTCCGAATATATAACCAACAAATAATAACTTAAACTTAACATTATTAATTAAGTAAAAATGGAAAGTAATATTGAAATTCTTGTTGCCAACGAGAATCACATTCCATACGTTGACATTATTTTAACTACAATAGAGGTCGCTGCAAAAATTCGCGGAACAGGTATTGCAAAGCGATCACCAGAATATGTTAAACAAAAAATGATTGAAGGAAAAGCGATTATCGCGCTTTGTGGAGATGAGTTTGCAGGATTTTGCTATATTGAGACTTGGAGTAATAAGCAGTTTGTCGCTAATTCAGGACTTATTGTGGTCGACAAATTCCGTGGTAAAGGTTTAGCAAAGAAGATTAAGCGTCGGGCCTTTGAACTTTCCCGCGAACGTTTTCCTGAAGCAAAGATTTTTGGCTTGACTACTGGACTTGCCGTAATGAAGATAAATTCCGAATTAGGATATGTGCCTGTTACCTTTTCTGAGTTGACCACTGATGAATCTTTTTGGAAAGGTTGTCAAAGCTGTGTGAATTATGATATTCTTCAAAGAACCGGAGGAACAAAATGTCTGTGTACGGCTATGCTTTATGATCCTCACAAACATTTGGAAGATCATTCAAAGGAAGAACAGACGAATAAAGAGTAAGGTTAAAAATAAGATAGAGATGAAGGAAAAAGTAGTTTTAGCGTTTAGTGGAGGGTTAGATACCTCATTCTGCGCAAAGTATTTGTCAGAAGAAAAAGGATACGATGTGTATACAGCAGTGGCCAATACCGGTGGATTTAGCCCGGAAGAATTGAAGGTCATCGAGACAAAGGCATATAAGTTGGGTGCAGTGAAACATGTTACCCTTGACGTTACTCAGGAATATTACGAAAAGAGTATTAAATACATGGTCTTTGGAAATGTATTGCGTAATGGAACTTATCCTATTTCTGTTAGTTCCGAGCGCATTTTCCAAGCAATAGCGATTATTAATTATGCCAAGGATATTAAGGCGGATTGTGTGGCTCACGGAAGTACTGGTGCCGGCAATGATCAAATTCGTTTTGACCTTACCTTTGATGTATTGGCTCCCGAGATAAAGATTCTGACTCCTACCCGTGACTTGAATCTGACTCGTGATTATGAGATAAATTATCTTAGAAAGCACGGCATTGAAGCTGACTTCAAAAAACTTGAATATTCTATTAACAAAGGTCTTTGGGGAACTTCAATAGGTGGAAAAGAAACCTTGAAATCAGAACAAACTCTTCCCGAAGAAGCTTACCCTTCTCAGGTTACCGCTAAAGGAACGGAAACGTTGAAATTGGAATTCGTGGAAGGGCAGCTACATGCCGTAAATGGAGAAGTCTTTGCGGACAAAGTTCTTGCTATTAATAAAGTGGAAGAGATAGGATCAAAATTTGGAATTGGTCGTGATATGCATATTGGCGATACCATTATTGGTATAAAAGGCCGCGTTGGCTTTGAAGCTGCCGCCCCCCTTCTTATCATCAATGCTCACAAGATGTTGGAAAAACATACATTGAGTAAATGGCAACAATATTGGAAAGATCAGATAGGGACTTGGTATGGAATGTTCCTTCACGAAGCTCAATACCTGGAACCAGTAATGCGTGATTGCGAAGCGATGCTAGAGAGTAGCCAACGCAATGTGACTGGTACGGTCAGCGTGATTCTTCGCCCTTATAGCTATACCTTGGTTGGGGTGGAATCTTCATTTGATTTAGTGAAGACCGACTTTGGCGATTATGGCGAAGTGAACAAAGGATGGACTGCGGATGATGCGAAAGGATTTACCAAAATACTGTCTAATCCATTGAGAGTCTATTTTGCAAATCAAAAGAAAAACGGGAAATAAGAAAGTAAAGACGCTATGATTAAAGTAGGAATAATAGGTGGAGCAGGCTATGCGGCCGGAGAGTTAATTCGTTTGTTGATTAATCATCCTGAAGCCGAGATTGTCTTTGTTAACAGTATCAGCAACGCGGGGAATAAAATAGCAGATATACACGAAGGACTTTATGGCGAAACGGATTTAACCTTTACGGATGAACTACCTCTCAACCAAATTGACTTGCTTTATTTCTGCACGGCTCATGGGGATACAAAGAAGTTTATGGAGAGCCATTCCTTGCCGGAGAATCTCAGGATCATTGACCTTTCAATGGATTATCGGATTACTTCCAATGAACATGAATTTGTTTATGGTCTTCCAGAGCTCAATCATTATAATATTTGCCAGAGTAAATATGTGGCAAATCCGGGATGTTTTGCCACATGCATTCAGCTGGGACTATTGCCTTTGGCAGAACACCAACTACTCAATGACGATGTATTTGTCAATGCAATCACTGGGTCTACAGGAGCAGGGGTAAAACCGGGAGCAGCGTCTCATTTTAGCTGGCGGAATAATAATATTTCTATTTACAAACCATTCTCTCATCAGCATGTACCAGAGATTAAGCAGTCTTTAAAGCAGCTGCAAAAGAATTTTGAAGTGGAAATAGATTTTATTCCTTATAGAGGTGACTTCCCCCGTGGCATCTTTGCTACTTTGGTTATTAAAACTAAAATATCTTTGGATGAAGCTAAACGAATGTATACAGAATTTTATGCAAAAGAGGTTTTTGTACATATTGTGGATGCCAATATTGACTTAAAGCAGGTAGTGAATACAAACAAATGTTTGATTCATCTTGAGAAACATGGTGATAAGTTACTTGTCGTTTCATGTATAGACAATTTATTAAAAGGAGCTTCTGGCCAAGCTGTTCATAACATGAATTTAATGTTTGGACTGGAAGAAACGATGGGGCTGAGATTAAAACCGAGTGCCTTTTAAAACAACCAACAAAAGAAATGAAACTATTTGATGTATATCCTTTATTCGATATAAATGTCGTAAAAGGAAAAGGATGCAAAGTATGGGATGATAAAGGGAATGAATATTTAGACCTTTATGGTGGTCACGCGGTGATTTCTATTGGTCATTCCCATCCTCATTATGTGGAGATGATCAATCATCAACTCTCTCAACTGGGCTTTTACTCAAACTCGGTGGTCAATAAGTTACAGCAACAGGTGGCAGAACGTTTAGGTGAAATGTCCGGTTACAAGGATTATTCGCTATTTCTTATAAACACCGGAGCGGAAGCAAATGAGAACGCTTTAAAACTTGCGTCTTTTCATAATGGACGTAAGCGGATGGTCTCTTTCTTAAAGAGTTTTCATGGCCGAACTTCCGCAGCTGTACGGGTAACGGATAATCCTAAGATCATTGCTCCGATAAATGCGTCTATTGATGTTACTTATCTGGCTCTCAATGATATTGATGGCGTACGCACTGAGTTAGAAAAAGGAGATGTATGCGCGGTTATTATTGAAGGAATTCAGGGAGTAGGAGGCATTAAGATTCCTGATAATAAATTTATGCAGGAACTTCGTGAGGCCTGTACTCAAACCGGCACAATTCTTATTCTTGATGAAATTCAGTCAGGTTACGGACGTAGTGGAAAGTTCTTTGCTCACCAATATGCGGGCATTCGTCCCGATATTATCACCGTGGCTAAAGGCATTGGCAATGGTTTCCCAATGGCGGGAGTTTTGATTAGCCCGATGTTTATCCCTGTTTATGGAATGCTTGGCACCACCTTTGGAGGAAATCATCTTGCTTGTTCAGCAGCGCTTGCTGTGCTGGACGTAATGCAGGAAGAACATTTAATAGAGAATGCGGCAAAAGTTGGTGCTCATCTAATGAATGAATTGAAGCAATTTCCTCAGATTAAAGAACTTCGAGGAGAGGGATTGATGATTGGTATGGAGTTTGCCGAACCGATTAAAGAAATTCGAAGCCGACTTCTTTTTGAGCAAAAAGTATTTACCGGAGTGAGCGGCACTCATGTGATTCGACTTCTTCCTCCCCTTTGTCTCACTATGGCTGAGGCTGATGAATTTATACTCAGACTGAAAAAAGTTCTTTTATAAGGGCATTATCTGTTTATTTACCTTTATCTTTGCCGCATATAACTTGAAAGGTTAAACTTAAGAAGAGATGAAAATAGCAATTATAGGAGCTGGTAATATGGGTGGTGCTATTGCCCGTGGACTGGCAAAAGGAACTAAGATTAATGCATCAGATATTACAGTAGCCAACCCAACCGATGGTAAACTAGATGCTTTGAAAGCATTTAATCCTGAGCTCAATGTCACAAATAGCAATCAGGCGGCAATAGACAATGTTGATGCCATTGTTTTAGCTGTTAAACCTTGGCTTATAAAGTCTGTGTTGGAGGATATCAGAATTGATATAAAGAAGCAGATGATTGTTTCGGTTGCTTCTGGCATCACTTTTGCCGACTATTGTAATATCCTCGGCGAATCTGCCACTATTTTCCGGGTAATCCCCAATACTGCTATTTCTCTTCTTGAAAGTACTACCTTAATAGCCTCTCACAACGCATCTAAAGAACAGGAACAACTATTGCTTGACCTATTTAATGAGATGGGATTGGCAATGAAAATTCCTGAATCCCAAATGACTGCTGCAACCGCACTTACTTCTTGTGGCATTGCTTATGTGCTGAAATATATCCATGCTGCGGTTGAAGCAGGAGTAGAAATGGGAATTTATCCTAAAGATGCTCAAAAAATGGTCGCTCAATCAGTAAAGGGAGCTGCCGAATTGTTGTTACAGAATGATACTCATCCTGCCATTGAAATAGATAAAGTAACGACTCCGGGTGGTATCACTATTAAAGGCTTGAATGAACTTGAACATGCTGGTTTCAGCTCGGCAATTATTCGGGCAATGAAAGCAAGCAGATAATATTTACAATTATGAATGAACAAATAAAACAAATTGCGGAACGTTTGCGCGGCTTGCGTGAAGTGCTTGAACTGACAGCGGAAGATGTTGCCAAAGCTTGTGAATTTTCTGTCGAAGAGTATCGTCATGCAGAAAGTGGAAATGCTGATATCTCTGTAAGCATGTTACAAAAAATTGCCCGAAAATATGGAGTGGAAATGGATGCGTTGATGTTTGGTGAAGAACCTAAAATGAGTTCTTATTTCCTCACCCGCTCTGGAATGGGTACTTCTATTGAACGTACAAAAGCATATAAATATCAGTCTTTGGCAGCTGGCTTTATGAACCGCAAGGCGGATCCTTTTATTGTAACGGTGGAACCAAAAGATGACAGTGCTCCGCTACATTATAATTCACACACCGGACAAGAATTTAATATTGTTATTTCAGGTCGTATGTTGATGAATATCAATGGAAAGGAACTGATATTAAATGAAGGTGATAGTATCTATTTTGATTCAAAACAGCCTCATGGAATGAAAGCACTGGATGGTAAATCGGTTAAATTCTTGGCAGTCATTGTCTAAATGATGTCATTTATTTATAAATAGACCGGTATACCAACGAATAATCAATTAAAATTATGATTGAAAGATTTTTAGAAAAAACAGAGTTTACTTCACAGGAAGACTTTGAGAAGAATTATAAGTTAAAAGTACCTGCGAACTTTAACTTTGCTTATGATGTGGTAGACGTTTGGGCTGCCGAACAACCTGATAAATTGGCTTTGTTATGGACCAATGATCAAGGTGATTGCCGTCGTTTTACTTTTGCTGAGATGAAAAAGTTGACGGACAAAACGGCTTCTTACTTCCTTTCGTTGGGAATTAAAAAAGACGATAAAGTAATGGTGATTCTCAAACGTAGATATGAGTTTTGGTTGACTATTATCGCTCTTCATAAGATCGGAGCAATCATTATTCCCGCTACTCACTTGCTTACGAAAAAAGATATCGTCTATCGTAATAATGCAGCCGATATAATGACGATTGTGGCAGATGGAGACGAACTAATTCTTGGTCACATCAATGATGCTATGCCGGAATCTCCAACAATGGTGCATCGCATATCCATCGGCCCTAATATCCCCGAAGGTTGGGAAGACTTCCATAAAGGAATAGAAAATGCGGCACCATTTGTTCGCCCTGCCCATGTGAACGATAATGAAGATATTATGCTGATTAGTTTTACTTCCGGTACAACGGGTAATCCTAAAATGGTGGCGCATAACTTTGTTTATCCACTAGGACATATTATCACCGCCAAATATTGGCATAATCTTCATGAAGGAAGTCTGCATTTAACCATTGCCGATACCGGTTGGTTAAAGGCTCTTTGGGGTAAACTTTACGGACAGTGGATTGTAGGAGCGGCTGTTTTTGTATACGATCATGAGAAATTCACTCCTTCAGCCATCTTGGAAAAAATACACGAATACCATATAACCTCTCTTTGTGCGCCTCCCACTATCTTCCGTTTTTTGATTCGGGAAGATTTAACCAAATACGATCTTTCTTCTTTGGAATATTGCACCATTGCCGGGGAAGCTCTCAACCCGGCGGTTTATGAACAATTCCATCAGCTAACTGGAATCAAACTTCGCGAAGGTTACGGACAAAGCGAAACTACTCTTGTGGTTTTTACTTCTCCTTGGATGGAGCCTAAACCAGGAAGTATGGGAGTGCCGAGTCCTAATTATGAAGTTGATTTACTTACTCCCGACGGACGTTCTGCCGAAGATGGAGAGCAAGGACAAATAGTACTTCGCATGGACAAAGGTTTTCCAGTGGGACTGAGTGAAAGATATTACAGAAATGAAGAGCTGACTAACGAAGCTTATCATGATAATATGTATTTCACCGGTGACTTAGCTTGGAGAGATCAGGATGGTTATTTATGGTTTGTAGGCCGTGCGGATGATGTGATTAAAAGTTCAGGCTATCGTATAGGACCTTTTGAAGTGGAAAGTGCATTGATGACTCACCCAGCTGTGGTAGAATGTGCTATTACTGGTGTTCCCGACGAGATTCGTGGACAGATAGTCAAAGCGACTGTCATTCTTTCAAAAGAATATAAAGACAGAGCAGGGGAGGAGTTAGCTAAAGAGCTTCAGAATCATGTGAAGAAAGTAACAGCTCCCTACAAATATCCTCGTTTGATTGAGTTTGTGGATGAATTACCTAAAACCATTAGTGGAAAGATTCGTCGCGTGGAGATTCGTGATAACGATGCTAAGAAGTAATTGAATTTAATTAATATTCGAAAAGGCATTCCAGTGTATATTGGGATGCCTTTTTTAGTGAATTTTACTATAGCGGAAAATCGTATAATTGTTTTGTATCCTTTCGAACTTTCTTATATTCCACTTTTTTTTAATTGATAAGCACTTGGCTGATCTGACATCAGGTAAAGTGGAAATAACAAGATCCACTCATACGACCTAATGATAAACCATTTTTACTAAATAAAAACAGTTTCTAAATATGGGATAAAAGCTTTTTTGTTACCCTTTAAATGCTATTTTAATTGTAATATATTGATAATTAGATATATATAAAATGCGTTTTGTTACCTATTTTATGATAATTTTACCTATATTCTTCTTTAACTTTGCATCGTTATCAAATCAACTCCCCAGGAAGACTATAATAAATTAATGGTTAGGGATTTATATCATAGAGTTGTGGTTAGTTTAACAAGTAATAATACACTCTCCCTGAGATTCTTTTTTATATGTCGAAATGTTGACGGTAGCGCTATATTCATCAAAAAAAAGTTTAACATTATGATTAACAAACAAATTCTATTGACTTGCCTGCTTACTGCATCTTTTGCAATTGGAGCCAAGGCGCAAAGCAAAATTGTGTATGCCTACGACAATGCGGGAAACCGTGTAGAAAGAACAATTATACTAACCAAGTCTGCGCAAGCAGAAGACCCCGGATATTTTAAGGAGGAATTGGGTGAACAAATCATAAAAATCTACCCGAACCCCACAGATGGTCAATTTGCAGTAGAAATCATTAATGTTTCTGATAAAGTATCGGGAAAATTTTACTTATATGATATAAAGGGAGGGCTTTTGGAAAAGAAAGAGATTAATTCCGAGAGAAGAATTGAATTTGACTTAAGCGACAAAGCAGTCGGTGTATATCTCTTAAAAATACATCTGGGGGAAAATGTATCGACCTGGAAAATAATTAAGAAGTAAAATAACCAAAAAATATAAGAGTATGAATATAAAACTACTCAATTTTCGAAAACAAACCTATACTTTGCCGATTATATGCATATTGCTACTGCTTGTTTGTGCTACGGTGAATACGTATGGGCAGACGGGGAATACCCAATCCAATCCGATTGTTGTCGGCACGTTCAGTTCGGCGTTTAGTTATTCCAATTCGCAGAACACAAGCAATTTCACCAACGACTATACCAAGCGTACTCCGAATGATGTGTATTACAGGTTTACCTTGAACAAAAAAATGGAAGTAACCATATCTCATTGCGGATCGACACTCTCGGATACGTATCTGAGTTTATTAGATGCGTCGGGAAACCTGATTACATATAATGATGACTATTCTGGAACAGGAGCTTGCAGTTCCAGCCTTCATTCCTATTTAAAGAAGGAGCTGGATGCCGGTACTTACTATATTGTGTCGGAAGGATTCAGTCAGAACGGAGTTATCTTGACTCAGATTTCCGGTACGGTTTTGTATCTGCCGGGAGACAGTATGCAAGACCCCGTTATAGTTGGAACTTATGGCAACAGTTTTGAATATTCCAATACGCAAAACACAGCCAATTTCACCAATCAGCATACAACGCGTAGCCCCAATGATATTTTTTATAAATTCACGCTTAATCGGAAAATGCAGGTAACTATGTCGCATTGTGGTTCGTTAATTGATACATATATGTTCCTGCTGGATGCATCGGGTAATACCATTACCTATAACGATGATTATTCCGGTGACGGCGCATGCGCTACCTCTACTCTTCATTCATTTATACAAAAAACATTGGATCCGGGCACTTATTATATCGTGTCAGAAGCCTATGCTGGTACAGGCATTATTACCACTAACATTACTGGTTATGCTGCCGAAGATTTTGATTACCCGGATATTCCCAATAGTTACAGTTCGGAACCGGAAGCCGTAGGTTCTCCCGGAGGAACATTGAATGTGTCGCCTACAGGCGGAGCTACTTATTCCATTCCCATTGAAGTTCCGCCTGGAGTAGGCGGCATGCAGCCGTCGTCGGCTATTGTTTATAACAGTCAGTCTGGAAATGGGATAGTTGGTTGGGGATGTAATTTGTCCGGATTTTCGGTTATCACGCGGGCACCGAAAGACATCTACCATGATGGTACAGCCAAGAGTTTGACTCACCTGGCAGATGAGGCTTATTTGCTGGACGGACAACGCTTGATTTATGTTTCGGGCACGGCCGGGCAGGAAGGAGCTATCTATTATTCGGAATCCGATCCTTTTACAAAAGTAATCGTTCATGGGACATACAATACGACAACAGCCAATACATGGTTTGAAGTTCAATCAGCCAATGGAATGAAATACTACTATGGCAATACCTCTTCGGCTTGCCAAAGCTATACCTTCAACGGTTCGCCTAGAATCAATGCTTGGTATATCAACTATGCGGAAGATCCCTTAGGCAATTACATGACTTACAGTTACAGTAATATAAACTACGTTATTTATCCGTCTACTATTACTTACGGAAGCAACAAGAATGAGGCCAACAGTTTGCAAAACACCGTCATTTTTGGCTACGAAAACCGGGTCGACAATGACCAGTCTTATGTGTTAGAAGAAAGTGTAAAAGGCAATATGATCTACCGCCTGAAAACCATTACAAGCAAATCAGGAAGTAGCACGTACCGCAGTTACGAAATGCAATACGATGTGACTAATGACGGTTCCTACACTAAATTTTCCCGCCTGACAAGTGTGCAAACAAAGAACGGTGCCGGCGAAGCGTTGAAGCCGATTAAATTAAACTGGTTGTTCTTGCCGTCTTTTGCTCAATCGGTTAGCCAACCGACTGTGAATTCGGCATCATCTTATCCATCGGTCGCATTTTCCAATCAACAATTTGTTTCCGCCGACTTAAACGGTGATGGATTAACGGATATGGTGGGAATATCCCCGGTTGAAATTCCAGCAGGATCAAACTCATTTACTTATGATACCTATGGTTATGTGTATTGGGCTTCATTGGATGCCAACGGAAACATTCAATATACCAGTGGTACTAATTATTCTTTAGGAGCAAGTTTCCATTTGGGAGATTGGACAGAGCAAAAAGGTGGAACTTCCGTGCTTGACTTTGATGGAGATGGCATTAACGAATTATTGATTCCAAATGTTTCCATTATTTCAGATATAAATTATAAAGCGGTGGAATATAAATTTATCGGCGGAATCCTGAACAACAATGTTGTACGTTATAATTTGAAATACAGTAGCGAGATGCCTTCGTACTCTACAGGTGATTTTAATAATGACGGAAAGAGTGATATTGTTTTCATGGAAAAAGGACAGAGCTCAAACAAATATCCTTGTTCTATTTTTGGATTAGACCAAAGTAAAACTTTGTATAGTGCTTCCTTTGATCTCACTCTGCCTTCCAAACCGGAAAATATGTTTGCTTCCGACTTCAATGGTGACGGATTAACTGACGTTCTGGTATTTTACGATGGCGGATACACTATTTTCTGGAATCAAGGCAACGGAATATCCAGTTCCACCCTTTCGGATAGCAAAAAAACAATAGGAACCAATATCGGTAATGTGTGGATGATTCGTCAGGGAGATTTCAATGGCGACGGGCTATCGGATTTTCTGATGGATGCCACTGGAGACAACAAATGGTATTTTGCCCTGAATAACGGAAACGGGACTTTTTCCAAAACTCAGGTATGTACATTGGATATTTACGATCAGGATTTTACGGACAAGGATAACGGCAAGTTTGATTGTCTCGTATATGATTTTGATTTCGACGGCAAATCGGATGTGGTAATAAGAAAATCAATGTACACAAAGAAGAAAGACTTATTCAGTACTTGGGGTAAGTTCAGCAGTACCTACACCTATTGGATGCGTTCGAGTGGAAGTGCGCTTACTCAGGTGAGTGTGGCAACTTCCAATCGAGAGGAGGACGGCCTTTCATCGCGTTACATGTTGGGTGATTTCAACGGTGACGGGCAGCTTGAATTGATGAACTACGGATACAATTGTTATAGCAGTACAAATGCCGATAGTGATCCCTCATGGCATTTATACCGAAACACAAGTTTCAATGCCGACAGAGGTAAGGTAACATCCGTGACCGATGGCTACGGCAGCACAACAAGCATTACTTATGCATCGTTCGTCAATGGAGGCATCTACACCAAAGGTACCGGAAGCACTTATCCCATGGCGGATTACACTCTGCCTATCCATGCCGTAAAAACCGTTACGGCTAACAACGGAGCTGCCGGAAGCGTGACCACCAACTATCAATACAGCGGGCTGAAAGTACACCTTCAGGGCAAAGGCCTGTTGGGCATGACATCGCAAACAACCAGTAACACCACGCTTGGCACGGTGATCGAATCGGGTGTTAAAGCATGGAATACCTCGTTCTACATCCCTTTCCAAACCTATACGAAAACGACCGTGGACGGGGCAACGGCCGAAACAAACGTCACATTGACCGTTGTGGATAAAGGCGCGAAGAAGTATTTTGCTTATCCGTCTTCCAAGACGGAAAAGGATCTGGATGGAAATACGGTTACCACTACTTATCAGGTCAATGCCACGTACGGCTATCCGGAGGAAGAAACAACCGATTTCGGGGGAAGCATGTATAAAACCGTACGATATGGAGACTATGTCTTAGCTGGAAATTCCTACAAACCTCAACTGATTACACGGATACAGAAGCATCCGGACGATGCTTCCATATTTACTCAAAAAACAGCTATTACATACAATCAGGCCAATGGTTGGAAAGAGCAAGTTGTTGATAATTATGGATCTTCCATGCCCTCAACAGCCAATTACACCTGCGACTCGTTTGGAAATGTATTAACATCTGTTACCTCCGGTTCGGGTATAAAGCCTGTCACCAAATATGTAGATTATGACGCCACCAAACGCTTTGTGGTAAAAAATTACACATCACCGGAGTCATCGGTAAGCACCTTTACCTATGACAATTGGGGGAATGTACTGACAGAAAAGGATGAAAGCGATCCATCCTATCCACTGACAACCACTCATACCTATGATAACTGGGGCAACCGCACATCTACCCTCTTGCCGGACGGTAGAAAAACTACTTTCAGCAGAGGATGGAACAACAAGTCCGGCAAGCGGTATTTTACCCTTGTTCAGGGAACAGGGCAACCTTGGGTGAAAACCTGGTATGACAATCAGGGACGTGAAGTGTTAGTTGAATCAATCGGCGAAAAAGGGTTGAACATTCAAAAGACAACGGCCTACAATGACAAAGTACAAGTGACACAAAAACAGTCGCAGACCGGTAATCTCACCACCACCGAAAGCTTCACCTACGACGGACGCGGACGGGTAAGCACTCAAAGCAACAGTGCCGGGCAAAGCACCTCATACAGCTATGGCAATCGCACGGTGTCCACTACCACCAACGGACGAACCTATACCAAGACTTACGATGCCTGGGGTGGCTTGAAATTGGTTACCGATCCGGTGGCGACAATAACTTATGCCTGCACATCGCTTGGCAAGCCCAAAACGGTTACCGCCGAAGGGGCTGTTTTCTCCATGACTTATGACGACACGGGAACCCAGCGTACACTGACTGATCCCAATGCCGGTACCATTACCTATAATTACGATGCTGCCGGAAGGTTGACAAGGCAAGAGGATAGCCGGGGAAAAGTCACCGTCAATGAATATGATGACCTCGGACGGCTTACCACGTCCACAGTGGATGGTGTTGTCACTACCTACGCCTACGGCACATCGGGCAATGAGTTGCTGCGATTGGTGAAGGAACAGACTGGAAACAACTACCAGGAATATGCTTACGACACGTATGGTCGTACCACTTCCGAAAAACGGCAGATAGAAGGATCGGGTTCGTTTGAATTTACTTATGGCTACAATGCCCAAGGACAGCTCAGTCGGATCACTTATCCGGGCAGTTTGGCTGTCAATAAGCAATACGATGCCTATGGAAATCTGGAAAAAGTATCGACAGATGCACAAACCTTGTGGGAATTGGCAGGAGCTACCGGCACGGTCACTATCACCCGCTTGGGTGGAACGCTGACTACCGCCGAAACCCGCAATTCGCAAGGCCTGCTCACCAATTTGAAAACGCTGAAAGGCACCGGGGTGTTGCACAATATGGATTTCGTGTTCGATGGCGCCACCGGCAACCTGACTTCCCGCTCGGGAATGCTGGATCAAGCGGAGACATTCACTTATGATAACCTCGACCGCCTCACCTCTGTCAAGGAAGGATCCACTGACGTGATGCAGATGGATTATGCCACCAACGGCAATCTCTCATCGAAGACGGGTGTGGGAGCATACACCTATCTTGCGTCTAAACCTCATGCCGTGGGGGGAGTAGAAAACAGCGGCAACCTGATTTCCCAATCGACTCAGTCAACTACATTCAATGCATTTGGAAAGATACAAACTATTACGGACACAAAGAGCGGATACCGTCTGGACTTTACCTATGGTCCCGACCAGGAAAGATGGAAAACCGTGCTCAAACAGAATGATGTTTCCATAAAAACCTCTATATTTGCCGGAGACTATGAGCAGATAACCAAGGACGGTGTGACGAGCCGGTTATACTACCTGGAGGGTGGTGCTATCTATGTGAAGCAGGACAACGTGGACGATAAGATTTACTATTCCTGCGCTGACAATTTGGGCAGCATTGTGAAGCTGGTTGACGGTAATGGCACGGAAGTGTTCAAAGCTTCCTACGATGTATGGGGCAAGCAAACCATAACGAACAATACTTTTGCTTTCCATCGTGGCTACACGGGGCATGAACATCTGCCGGAGTTCGACCTGATCAATATGAATGGACGGCTCTATGATCCCATACTGGGACGCTTCCTGAGTCCTGACCCGTTTGTGCAGATGTCGGATTTCAGCCAGAATTTCAACCGGTATTCCTATTGCTTGAATAATCCACTGAAGTATACAGATCCGAATGGCGAATTTATATTTGGCTATACTTTTGGTTTCTTCAAAGGACTATTTAATGGCAAAAATCCTTTCGAAACAGGCTGGCAAGGTGGAGTAAACGAAGTGAAGATATTTGGTGGTCTATTTGCTTCCGATAGCAATAAAAGTTTTTTGGGACGGTTGTGGGAAGTGACATCACGTTTTACATGGCAATTACCTCAAACTTTGGTTGGCTATAATTGGGCACAGTTTTCCAATTATGCCGGGCAGGTGGATCAGGTAGACTATTGGGGAGGCGCTACCGTGACCAGTGGCCGAAATTGGGGTAAAACTGCCGTTACATTGGGTAGTTATATTGTCGGAAACAGAGAAATTGCTGCAGATCCCAACAACCCCTTGTTTCAGCATGAATATGGTCACTACCTACAGAGTCAATCCATGGGATGGGGCTATCTTCCTAGAGTTGGCATACCAAGTTTAATGAGTGCTGATAAAAACGGTAATAAACATAGATATCAACCATTTGAACAAGATGCTAACCGTAGGGCATTCCTCTATTTCAACGAACATGTGGATGGTTTCTATCAAACTGAAAAGCAATATAATGAAAATATAAAAAGTGGAGTACAACAAGGTTGGAATTTCTGGAAAAATCCTTTAGACGTTAATCACACAGCAACAAGGAATACATATTATGATTACAACAATTCTGAGACTATAGATTTGATAAATAATAGCTTAACCTTGCATGCCAAGTGGTACGACACTGCATCTTGGTTAATTGGTTCCGTTGGCGTTGTGAGTATTGGAATTGCAAATTGAACACATTACAATAATAATCGTGTAAAATAAAATAAGATAAAAAATGAAACAGTTTCGAATAGCAATAACACTAATCGCAGCAAGTATTTTGCTGTGTGCTTGTCCGAGTAAGGATAACGGACATCAGTACATTACGTTAGCTAATAAATCCGATCAAGAAATTGTTTGTCAAGCATTATGGTCAGGAAGTATTACAAATGCAGATACATTGTATCAGTGTCACATTGGTGCAGAGGGCATTCGGGCAGATACTTTGTATTGCTATAGCAGCCTGAGCGATTATGGCTGGGAATCAGACTTTGAAGCAATTCCATATCTCCAGTTATTGATTATGGATGCAGAAACTTATAGTAAATATTTAGGAGAGCCTTGTGATACAATTCGTAAATATGTTCCCATTTTGCATCGCTATCGGCTAAAACTGGAAGATTTGCAACGGATGAACTGGACGGTGGTGTATCCACCGGAGGAGTAAATCCATACGACTGTATCCGCGCTTTATAAACCAAATCTATTCTCTCAGGTGAGTTACTTTGGCTCATCTGAGAGGATTTTATAAAGTTCAACAATAACTAATTTCTTTTCCAATATCATAAGATTTATGAAACAATCTCGTTTTATTTTATTCACAATATATGCTCCACCGACGTGATGCAGATGAATTATGCCACCAACGGCAATATTTCATTCAAAACAGGGTTAGGTGGATACAGCTGGCTCTATACTTTACATCTGGAATTACTTTAGGAAGAAATATGATGGTGGATATATGATATCTAAACATAGATAAATGAAATAATTATAATACTTATTATTACAATGAAAAAGCATTTACTAATAATTTTTCTTATATCCATAACAACCATTCTTTCTGCGCAGGAGCAAAAAAAATATTATCTTGGCGGACATCTTTCTTATGGAAAGTCTAGCTATTCAAGTAGCCGATTGGAATATTTAAGTGAGAAAAATTACAAAAGCAAAGATTATTTTAGCATAGCATTTGATTACGCCTACAGAACATCTAAAGTCTCGGAATTTTGTATTGGGCTTACCGCCACCCTATATCGGCTGAATTTTATGTCAACCAGATATATGTCAGGATATTCAAATTCATCTAATTATGATGATTCGTTTGGTATATTTTCTGTCCCGATATGTATAAAATACCATTTTGGAAAATATTTGTATGCGAAAGGCGGAATCAGCCTGAATTATCACCCGTATAAGGGATATACTTGGGGGCTTGGAGGATTAGCTGGTTTAGGGGCGGAATACACATTGAAGTCAGGAATATCTTTATCAATATCTCCGCAGGTACAGTTGAATATGTTAGGTCTCGCCACTAATAATACTTCTTCCAGCTTTGATGAAAAATTAACGCAAATAGGAGTGAATATTGGAATCGGGTATAGGTTTTAATCAAAGCTCTGAGAAGCGGCAGGGGCAGATAGAAGGAGCGGGGTTGCTGGAATTTGCCTATGGCTACTATGCCCAGGAAGTTGGAATTGCAAATGGAATATATTACAATAATAACCGTGTAAAATAAGATAAGCTATGAAACAGTTCAGAATAGGAATAACACTGATCGCAGCAAGTATTTTGCTGTGCGCTTGTCCGAGTAAGGATAACGGACATCGCTGCATTACGTTAGCTAATAAATCAAATAAAGAAATTGTTTGTCAGCAACTTTGGTGGATGCATATCACAAGTGCTGACACATTGTATCAATGTAGTATTGATGCAGAGGGCATTAGTCCAGATACTTTGTATTGCTATAGCAGCTTGGGCGATTATGGCTGGGAATCAGACTTTGGAGTAATTCCATATCTCCAGTTAACGTTTATGTCCTAATTGACGATGTAATTCTTCTATTGAGAAAGACTTATTGGATATTCATGTCTATTTTTTGTTATAAATATAATGATTATCAGTATTATAAATAAATCATTTAATATAAAAACAACTAATAAATACCGCTTTTATAACTCCAAATCATTAGGAGTCTTTTCAATTGATAGAAGAATCAATTTTTCCAGAACCTTCCAGATAAAAGCTGTCTTCCTGTTACACATTGTAATGAATAGATTCATTACTAATGCACTTTAAAATTGGTATTTCAGTATTTGCCAGCAAATTATGTAAATTCAGTTGCTTGCCTAACCAAAATAGACTAACAAGTATTTGTTTATAAAAGAACTATTTGTTTTAGACTAAAGTTAAGAAATTTAGTCTAAAACAAATAGTTTATATTTTACAAATTAGTTCTTTAAGAGCATGATTTACAACTCATTTTTTACTTTATTCAAAGGAAGCTATCCTGTTTGGGATAACTTCCCTGTCGTTTAATGTATAAATCCTGCTTTTTTCAATCAGCTGACTGTTTAATTATTATTTGCTTTTTGCAATTTCTACAGCATATACGCTTTCAAATCCTTCAAAATTCGCCCGGAATATTATCCATTTTCCGTCTGGAGAGAAATGAACATTTGGTTCCAGGTGATATTGATGATTATTCATATTTACAAGGTGTTCATACTTAAAATGATCTCCTTCCGGAATAAAGAGGTTAATCCACTTACCATCTTTCGCCTTTGCTACAGCTGTGGAGTCACCACCATCCCCTGCAAAAAGTTTTTGATCAGGCGAAATAGTATAATGAACACTCCATTGGTCTCTGTCAAATTTATATTTGATTTCTTTTCCGCTATTTACATCCGTTCCTCCCACATAAAATGTTTCTCCGCGAGGTTGTTGAAGGTCATACCAAATTATCTTACCATCAGGGCTAAACCATTCATGTCCTGCAATTTCCATATTTACCGTACGCTTATGCATCAACTTCACAGCCTTCGTATCGATATTAATCGTCCAAATCCTGTCTACTTTGTGCCAGGGACCTTCATGACAAAACATCATTAATTTAGGATCGGCTGGTGAAAATTGCACATGATTCAACCAGGCAGTATCGGAAAATAATTTTGTCAGCTTTTTCGTATTCAAGTCAATAGTAAATAAAGTCCTTTTAAGTTTTGCATCATATATCTTGTTGAAATAATCATGTTTTAACGGATTTTTTCGAGATATTTCTTTTTCAGCATCGGAAGCCCATACTCCACCTAACAGGGTTTCGTTGGAATTTAAAGTAGTAATTCCACCTTTAAAGTCCTGTGGAAAGACAAATACTAAAGACGTTTTGCGGGAATCTATATTGATTGCAAAAATAGAATCATTCACCTGATAATAAACGTTGTGGTTCTTTTTTCCGACAATTTCGCCGTTTTTACGAAATCGTTTATCCGTAAGTTGAGTGATTTTTAAATTGGAAAGGTTCACCGTAAACAACTGCATTCCTACGCCATCTGCCTTATATTTATCATTGCCGTAAAATACCATTCGGTCTCCAGTCTTCCCATCTCCACTGATAAAAGGATTGTTATGGAAATAGAAGCTGGCGCTATTCCCATCCCGTTGCGTCAGTCGCATTACTTTGTGGTGTGTGTCTTTATCAATCCAGACAGAAGGCATTTTTTTTCCGCCTGTTTGCAGGATTTCCTGTGCAAATAAAGAAGAAGAGGATACGATATACATCGATACAAAAATTAAAAACAACTTGAATTTTTTTTTCATTTTAATGGAATTTTATAATTTTATTAGATAATAGTTCAAAGTAAACTCTTTACAGGATTTGATTCATTAACTTAATTGATATTTTTTATGTGTTTTTTAATACTTGAATTCTATCTTAAAGATGTCAGTGTTTTTCAAACTTGAACGGATACGTAAATAAACTATACCGTTAAGTACTATCTCACAGAAAGAACGAAAATTCTGGAATTTTTTTTCAAGATCTATTTTAACGGTACGGATTATTTTTGGATAACCAAATCGTTTAAGTATTCTTCCAGATTCGTATATCCATCTTTATTAACCTTGTTAGCGTCGGCTGGATCTTTAGAATTTAAATGATGTTTTGACTCCCAACTATCTGGAATTCCATCCCCATCGGTATCTTTTAAAGCTTTTGCACTTTTATATTCTTTTTGTCCACCTACTTCTGTTTCCGCTTTAATCACCTTGCCTTCCTTGCCCAGTGATTTCACATAACCTACCAAACGGGTATCTATTTCATCCCGATGCAAGGAAGCACCTGCTTGTGACAATACGTTTTTATACGCAACTTCAGGTTGTTCAATGCTTGATAGGGATAAGGACGAATTCTGGGTTTTTGTCTCCAGAGTAGCACCGGTATTTAAGAAGTCTTCATCCGTTACCAACCGACCGTTTAAAACTCCATCTTTATCCATATCCACCATGTTCCCTTTTTGATACACATGATCCGTGGCTGTGAACATGCCAATAAATGCATTACCGGAGTTAGGACCGGCAATAAAATAATTATTGATAATATCCTGGTGATGCAGAGCTGCTGAATGTCCGCCTACTAAACCGTTGCTACCCCAATTATAAATAATATCGTTTATAATTTCAATTCCGGCTTTTGCTTTTGGATTCCGACTTTGATTGTCTACCCAAAGGCAATGGTGTATCGTCAAATTGGTTGGATTTTCAAGCAGGGCACCAAACATTTGAGGATTGATTCCTTCCCCCAACAGACAATACTGAACAGTTATATCCTTGCTGTCCTTGATGTGGAAATTGTCCCAACGTCCCCATTCAATGGATACATGGTCAAAAATGACATCTTTCGTATTATCGGAAGAAACTGTACAGACACCTTTCCCCATACTAACACTTCCGCGAAAACGGATATAGCGTATAACTACATCGGTAGCCCCGGTCATGGATATTCCGTCGCCATATACCACAATACCATCTCCCGGTGCAGTTTGTCCGGCAATAGTAATAAAGGAAGAAACAGACAACTTACTTTGAATCTTTATTACGCCGCTTACATCAAATATGACTGTTCGTTTCGGTTGGCTTACGGCATCCCGGAAAGAACCGGCACCAGAATCATTCAGGTTTGTAACGTGGTAAACGGATCCTCCACGACCTCCGATAGCATGTTTCCCAAAACCATCGGCACCTGGGAATGCGATTTGTTGTGCAGAAAGTAAACCGGCATAGATTATAACGGCAAAAAATAAAATACTTTTTTTCATGATACTAAAATTGTTCCTTCTTAAAAGGAAGATTATAAATAAATAGATTGTTTAAATGGAAGATATGCAATTTATGCTTTTTTTAGACTGAAGAAGCATACGAAGGTTTAATGCCAATCCTCTTTATATTCAGTACCAGTAAGGATCTTCAACAGCCAGAAGGATATTCAACGCATTTTAAAGCTGTCTGCCAACAAAACAAAAAAAATTGATGAGCGTCGAATTTTTTTTAGACATTTTGATGATTGGAGGGCATTATAATAAGGTTATCCGGATACGATATCCTGCAGATTCTCAGGTGACAAAATCTTTTGGAAAAAATAATTTAAAATATATGATTATCCGCAATGACTCTTAAAGCATTGGTGAAATAATTTCGAAGGATTTAGGATTGTGGCTTAATCTTAGGACATATTGCGGATAATCATATTAATTAATAAGAAAAAACAAAAAACAGAGGTTATTGAATAATATGAAAAATGTTTTTTTGATTTTTTATTTGAGGAGCTATAGCTTTTGAAACAGTATCTTTTATCTATTCGTATATAATTATTTGCGATTAAGGACTGCCTTTTATCGATGTGCTCTTTCCACCACCGAACAAATGCCTGAAAAAACCAGACCTTTTATGAACGGATGTATTACTTTCCAGCTAGTACAATGCTACCGGAATATTTTATTGTTATTCATGTAAAATATCTATATATAATCCTATCAATCGCTTGCGAAGGTGTAATACCGCGTAATGTTTTCGAGATAGCAAGGTATTGACGGCAATTCCGGTTGTCTCGGAAATTTCTTTTACCGAAATGCCGTCTAATTCTGTCAACTCAAATATCTCACGCTGCTCAATAGGCAATTCGGAAAGAGCATTCTCTAATTCAATCCAAACCAGTGAACGCAGATATTCCGTTTCGGACGAAGGTGCAGTCGCCTCATCGTGGAACAAAATTTCGGAAAAATCTTTCAACACTTCGCTGTCATTTTCATCATCGCGATAAACGGGCAATTCATCCTCCCTTTTCCTGATACCTGTGTTGATAATTGTATTCCGCGCGACCTTATACAACCATGCCGATACATGCTCAATCGGATTCATTGTGTTGTTGACAGTTTTCACCAACTGATAAAAAACGTCTTGCAGAATATCTTCCACATCTTCTCTATTCGCCACCCGTTTGTGGATAAACGATTTCAATTGTGGTTGAAACTCTACAATCAGTTCATTGAGATTTTTTCGCGTTGGTTCAGTTGTCATGTTATGATTCTTTCTCTGGTTTGTCGGTATTGAAAAAATCGTATCCAAAACTATGCATATGATGCCTACGCTGAATAAAATCTTTGCGTTCTTCAGGTGTCATTTTCATCCATTTTTCATGGATAGGGCTGTGAAGTGAATGCATTCCTGCACCCATCCAAAATTTACCGCCAATACCACCAAAAAGCAGACGTGCAAGGGCAAGTAGTCCTAAAGCCTGCCAAAAATTAATGACTGCAAGCCCAAAAATATTAGGAATAAGAATATTCCACAAAAACATAACGATTGCACTAAAGCCGGTCACTATTGCCAAAGCTAAAAATCCATGTTTAATAATCTGCATTTTCATATTTATTTAATTTTAATTGATTACTTTCAAAATGACACATTAAGTTTGCTATGATGAACAAAATCCATATACAGATTTCTATAATATTTTCATTCATTACGTAAAATATTGGATAATAATTACTTCTCTTGTTCATTTTTAGCAAGAGAAAATACGATGGCTCTAAACCTTTTACAGTCAATTTTTTTATTTGCCATGCTCCATAATACAATCTGTTCTTGCGGAGGAATGTTCAGCATGTTAAACATACGATGTACATCGCCGTAAATACTACAATTCTCGATAATGCGGGAACACTTCAAGCAATTCATATTCTTTTGATTTTTAAATAGTATTGTTTTATTTTGTCCGCTCAACCAATTCAAGGGCATTATACTTGCACCCCCAAAGGCAATCTCCGCAACCAGAACATCTATCGGGATATTTCACCACTATATGCTTCCCGGTTTTATCGCTTACCACATCCAATACTTGGTGATGGCATCTTTTCAGACAACATTGACATCCGACACAATTGCTTTCAACTATATGTATAATATTGTTTCTCGCATTTTTATGTCTATATAATACGCTGAAAAACAATATCAAAGATACAATTCCTAAACTTATATAAACTATATTCATCTCCTTTAAGCGTTACAAATCTTTATTTTCGATTATTTTATGAGACTGCTCTCTATTTATGGAGACAAATAATTCAAAAAAATATTTTAGAAAAAGGAGAAAAATTTGATAATATTTTTTTTTATGCTTTATAAAGTTCTCATGCCTCATTACATATCACATCATTCCTGTACAAAAGAATGCATTCTTCTGTACAAAATATATATTTATCTTGTACAAAAGAATGTATTATTTTGTACAAAGATAGGCGGATATCTCCCAAGAAAAGGTGTATGATGATTTTTTTCGTGATAGATAAAGTGTAGGATAAATGGCTGCCATCACTCAATAAGATATTAATAATCAAAGAGTTGATTCTTAAAGGTGACGAGTGACGGATGGAGTCGCGCTTTTTTGTTTTGTTGCTCAGATAAATATTTTATAGTCTGTTTTCCATAAATAAATTATTTATATTTGCAGCGATAAAGAAAGTATGATGCAGAACCGATTAATAAAGTATTTAAAGCAACCTTATCCCCGTCAGATAATAAAATCATGGGAAATGATTCTCATTGCTTCATTTCTTGTCTTTTTTTTATTGGGGACTTTTCAACCTTTCGGAATTAGCTCTATACGCAACCATAAGTTGCTTATTTTATTGGGATATATGTTTGTTACGACTGTCTGCCTTTCGGTGAAATTCTATATTTTCCCTGCTATTTGGAGAAATTACTACAAAGAAAGTAATTGGACACTTGGTAAAGAAGCGCTCAGTATTTCCCAGACTGTTTTTCTGATTTCTTTAGGAAATAGTCTCTATGCTTTGTGGCTTTTTTCTTTAAAGGTAAGTATCCTTTTCCTTCTTTCTTGTTTGACCACTACCTTTTTAATCGCGATATTTCCGATTACTTTTTTTCTGATTATACGGCAAAACAGGTTGCTGGCCAATAATCTGAAAGCTGCAATGGAAATGAATAATCATCTTGATCTTTCCCGCACTGTTGCTCATTCAAATCAGTTGATTTCTTTGGAAGGGAATAGCAAAGATTCTGTGGAACTTGATATTAACGAGCTACTCTTTATGGAAGCGAATGGCAATTACGTGAATATCTGTTATAGTGAGAACGGTCAGATAAAAAGGAAAGTTTTGCGTTCCACCATTAAGCAGATGGAAGAGCTTCTATATGAGTTTCCTTTTATTCTTCGTTGCCATCGAGCCTTCCTGGTAAACATAAATGTGATTCGTCAGGTTGAAGGGAATTCTCAGGGATATCATTTGCTTCTTAAGAATATTGAAGATGAAATACCCGTTTCACGAGCTTACTCAAAAGAAGTGAAAGATCGCATAAATACGGTTTCAAACAAATAAATTTAAGTCATTCGTCCCGGATCTATACCATTCATCCCTTCTGAAACCTCATCTATCACATAGTTAGGCTATATATCCCACTTATTTTTCCGTATTATCCTTTTCATCTATGTTTGCTGCATGAAAATTTTAAAGTAGAAACAGATGAGACGGATAACAATTTTTTTTATACTTTTATTAGCAGGAGTAATGAGCGGTTTTGCACAGCAGCGAACCATCGAAGGATTGGTATTGGATGAACAATCCAAACCGATGGCATACGCCAATATTTTTATTAAAGGAAGTACAGCGGGAACCAGCAGTGATGCCAACGGGCATTTCAATTTTACCTCCAATCAGAAAGGAGACCTTGTACTTTGTGTGCTAATGCTTGGCTACGCTGAGTATACGATTATACTTCCTGAGAAGAGGCCAGCTACTTCTTTATCCATTAAAATGAAGCTTGATAATGTTGCATTGGATGATGTGGTAATCACAGCGGGCAACTTTCAACTGAAGGGGAATAGCCAGTGGGGAGGCATGTCTCCCGTGGATATTGTCACCACAGCTGGTTCCAGCGGTGATTTATACCGTTCACTTCAAACGCTTCCCGGAGTGCAGATGGTAGGTGAAAGCGGGAAACTCTATGTCAGGGGAGGAGATAGTGATGAGGCTCAAACTTATATAGACGATATGCATGTACTCTCTCCTTACACCACTTCGGGAGAAAATGAACCGGTACGGGGACGCTATTCTCCATTTATGTTTGAAGGAATAAATTTCTCCACGGGAGGCTATTCATCCGAGTATGCGCAAGGACTGTCAAGTGTTTTGCCATTGACAACAAAGGATCGTAGCCCGATTACTAAGATTGGAATAAATCCATCTTTGGTCGGTTTGGGTGGAGGAGGTACAAAGGCATTTGCCAAAAGTTCTCTGTCCCTGGACCTTGATTATAAAAATTTGGGCCCTTACCATTCAGTGATTCCCGATAGAATAGATTGGCTCAATCCTTATCAAAAGTTTTCCGGAGGTAGTCAGCTTCGCTTTAATCCGAATGAGAACACGGTTTATAAAACTTATATTGGATATGACAGAACTACCTTAACTCAGAGACTGCCTTCTTTAGAAGATCATACAACGCGGGATTTCGACCTGAAGGAAGATAACTTTTACTTGAACTCCACGGCTCAAAAAACAACGGACTCTGGTTACAAACTCTTTGCCGGTGGGGCATTCTCTTTTAGAAATCAACACATAGATGATGCCTTGATCTTTGGAGATTCTTATCGGGACAAGGAATGGGAAGTGCATTTAAAAACAAAGATGACCAAACGTTTTACGAATTTCCTGAAACTAAACATCGGTGCGGAAAACTTTTTCCGCCATGACCGAACGTCTTATGCTGATACAACAAGTAACCAGAGTGGAATAATTAATCACACCATCAGTGCTTTGTTTGCCACCGCCAGCTTAAACCTGACGGGTAATCTGAATGCGGAACTTTCTTCAAGAGGAGAATATACCAGCATTAACAGTTCATGGAATTACGCTCCCAGAGTGGCGCTGGTCTACAACCTCAACGGGATTCACTTTTCCGGAATCGTGGGAAAGTATACTCAACTTCCTGAAAACAAATATCTTCAACTCAACAAAAGACTTCTTCCGGAAAATTGCATCCATTATATCGGAGGAGCGTATTATGAAAAGAAGGATAAAGTCTATCGGATAGAAGCTTACTACAAGAAATACAGTGACTTGGCTCGTCAGGAATCAAACGTCTTAACTTCAGATGGATATGGATATAGTAAAGGGATGGATGTGTTTTTCAATGATCGTACCTTTTTAAAGAACGTGGAATATATGCTGGACTATTCCTTTAATCTCTCTAAAAGGAAATATCAGGAATACACTGAACTAACCGTCCCTCAATTTTCAACCAAACACAACGCTACTTTCTCTCTAAAATATACGATCCCATCGTTGAAAAGCATTTGGGGGATAACCAATCGTTTTGCCAGTGGCCGACCTTATCATGACCCGGCAAAAGAAGGAATTATGAATTCCACCACTGGATGCTACAATAGTTTGGATATGAGTCTTACATATTTGGCCAGCAAGAGGGTCATTGTTTATGCTTCGGCTACTAATTTATTAGGGCGGCAGAATGTCTATAACTATACGTATGCCAAAGATACGAGTAGTCCGGGTGGTTACAGGGTAACCCCTGTAATTCCCACCAGTGATCATTCCTTTTATATCGGAGTCTTTATCACACTAAGTGGGAAGACAGCTTATGACGTTTCAAATTTTTAATATTTATAGTTTAAAACTTAATCAAAATGAAAACAATGAAAGTTTCTTTGTGTGTGATGTTATTCTTATTACCACTCTTTGTCTCGGCACAAGAGTTGGATTCAGTGGTGGCAATGGTGAACAACGCAAAATCAGTGCTGGAATTTATTCAAGTTCGGAATCAATTGGAAAGAGTAAGTATCAACCATCCTCAGGAGTGGTTGGCGGATTATTATCTGGCTTACACCGATGTTCAACTGTCGTTCAGACTTCCTTTAAAAGAAGAAAAGATGCGATATCTTAATGATGCGCAGAATTATCTAAAGAAGCTATCCGACAGGGCAGGGGCGGATCTTTCGGAAGTTTATACTTTGAAAGGGTACAGACTTTATGCGCTGATCGCTTCCGATCCGCAAACCAACGGTCCAAGGTATTACGGGGAGATCACCGCTGATTATGCGAAGGCAATAGAGTTGAATCCCAATAATCCAAGGGCAATTATACTATCGGCCTTATTTAAAAACGACATGGCTAAATTTATGAATCAGCATTACGAAAACTTCCATAAAGAAGTAGAAAAAGCCACTACTCTTTTTGCAGGAGAGAGCACTGCAACGATTATCCCTACTTGGGGGAAGGAATGGATAGACTGGGCACTAAGTAAAAGATAGTGAAGGAACTAGTAATTTGCTAAATTCTGTTTAGAACGATTGCATAAAATAATCAGTTAAAAAGGTTCTCTCTATTGTGAAAACTTCTTTTTTATGTTTATATTTGCCCAACTTATCACATTAAAAATATATTCAATGAAAACAGATAGAGGTCAATTGATTGATGTTTTTACAGGTTCTCCTTGGGAAGTAGAGTTAGTAAAAAGCTTATTGCAAGCAGCTAACGTTCAAACATTAGTGAGTGATAAAGGAGAAATGAGTATTTCTGTTCCGCAAGAAAGTTATTCTACTGCGGTAAAGATTTTGAGTAGCCGTATTTGATAAACATAAAAAGAAGTTTTCTTTCGCAACACATTTTACTTTTTAATTGTTATCTTTGTTAGGTAACGATAAACCTTTAAAAGAAATAATTATGAAAGAAGATCAGAATACTCCGATAGTGGAGGTTTTTACCGGAACTCCTTGGGAGGCTGAATTAGTCAAAGGATTATTGGAAAGTGCAGGCATTCAGGCAGCATTGAAAGATGATAACTTTGGGAGCTTGGCACCATCTATGTCTATTAATTTGGGCCCGGGTGGGATGAGAGTTTTAGTCTCTGCGGAAGATTATGAAACTGCCGTTCAGTTGGTGGAAACCCGCGAGGAAAAGCCAAAATAGAAGATTACTTCACCACAGATTATAATCTAACAATGCATTTTTTTTGAAGAAATGTTCTTGAAAGTATAATCTGTGGTAAAGTGTTTTTTAAATGATAATAAATGATTTTAAATGAACCATGAGAATATTTGACCATAAAATAAGTTTGAGTTTTCTTATCATTTTGTTTTTAGGTTTGTTATATATTCTTTTTCCTTCCATAAATAATTCTCTTGATTCCTTGGCCTATGCGCAAGAAATGAGAGAAGGCAGCTATTTATTCCGTCCCCATCATCTATTATATAATGCGCTTGGTTATGTGTTTTCTACTTTTCTGAATATTAAGGAAACGCTGGCTTTTATGTGTCTGATGAATTCTGTATTTGCCATTGCATGCCTATTTCTTATGCGTTCGATGCTTTCTACTTTTATGGATGATCGTCATTGTGCAGTACTATTGCTTTTTGTAGGCTCATGCTTTGGCTTCATACGTTTTGCCACAGATAACGAAGCATACATCGTTCCTCTATTTTTCTCTTTGTGGGCAAGCCGAACCATGCTCAAAAATAAAAATGTGTTCCTGACTTCTTTTCTGGCTGCAACAGCTTGTTTATTTCATCAAATTCATGTATTCTGGTGGTTGGGACTATTATTTCTCGTTCTATTGCCTTCTCAAAAAAGTCAGTTAAAGAAGGCTTTTCAATATTTTTCAGGAGCATTGATAGTTCCGGTGGCTTATCTTTTAGTCTTCTATTTAACGAAGCACGATAGCCCCAATATAATTCAATTTGTATTTCATGATTATTTTCAAACAGATGATGTGGCAGTTGCATTTAAACCGATTACCCTGCTGCTTACTCCTATCAGCTTTATACGTTCTTTTCTGCAGGTACATGGTTATTTTCTTCCCCTTATTCATAAATATCCAGCGATAACCATTGCTATTTTAATAGCCCTTTTTTGTTTTGCCCGGAGTCTTTTCAAAATAAAGGGGGCAGTCTCGATACGACGGACAGATATCTACTCCAAGAGATTCGCATCCACTCATTTATTGATATTTATCCTTCAATTTATCTTTGCCGCTCTTTCTGATGGAAATGCAGAGTTCATGGTTATGTTGCCTTTTGCTTTCACACTCTTTTTTTTCATAAAATACGAGCTACGATTATGCGTTTCAACTCATATTGCAATCGGTGTGCTGATTTGGAATCTTTTTTTAGGTTTAATTCCATCTCATTTCATGGAGTTGAACGCTGATTTTCCCATGAGCCGCTTCATTGCAGCGCATCCTACAAACGCTTATTTTTTGAATGACAGACATCGGATTGATAATATATTGAGTTACTATTATCCAAAACAGCATTTTATTATAGAATCTTCATCCAAAGGAATTTCAGCATTAGATTCTCTGATGTCCCAAAATCATGCTGTGTTCACTGATATAGTAAATAACTCCGTCTCTTTTTCCCGGTCTAGTGTTGTTTTTAAGCAAGATAATCAAAATTTGTTTCACAAATATTCGTTAGCGAAGAAGGACAGTATTATCTATGATTTGGGGATACTATATATTGATAAATATCATTAGATAATCACTCAAGAGTTTTCAGGTATGCTTCAATCCGGTCCATCCCTTCCTTGATGTTTTCTAAAGAATTGGCATATGAAAAGCGGATGTATCCTTCACCAGCCGTACCAAAGTCTACTCCGGGAGTAATGCCTACATGAGCATGCTCCAGAATCTCAAAAGCGAACTTATATGAATCTTTGGTGAACTTACGGGCATCTGCGAAAATGTAAAAGGCCCCTTTAGGTTCCACATCTATTTTAAATCCCATCTCTTTTAAACGGGAAATCATGTATATCCGTCGTTCATTATAAATAGCTTTCATATTCTCCACATCTTCACCTGCTTGGGTTAATGCAGCTATACCGGCTTGCTGAGCGATGCTTGGCGCACAGATAAATAAATTTTGCTGTAACTTTTGGAGGGAACGCATATACTCTTTCGGAGCAATGAGATATCCCAAACGTAGTCCCGTCATAGCGAAACGTTTAGAAAAGCCGTTGAGCACAAAAGCCTTATCGGTAAATTCAAGAATACTTCTTGCTCTGCCTTCATATACCAGTCCGTGATAAATCTCATCAGAGATAACAGGTACTCCCAGTGAAGCAATCTCCTTATAGAAAGACTCTTCAAGAAGTGTGCCCGTAGGATTCATGGGTGAATTGATAAATATTCCCCGAGTAAGAGGCGTAATGCTTTTCTTTATATCCTCAATGTCATATTGAAATCCATTGACGGCGCGTAAAGGAACCAATACAGGATTGGCATGCGCGGCCAATGTAAAGTTACGATAACAGGCATAGCCGGGGTTAGACATAATCACCTCGCTTTCCGGTTCACAAAGTAACATCAATGTCAGTAAGATAGCCGGAGAAGAGCCGGAAGTAACTACAATACATTCGGGATTGACCTTCACTCCATATTCTTTCTGATAAAAGTCAGCGATAGCAGCTCTTAGATCGGGATGCCCTAAAGAATGAGTATAGTGAGTCTGATGTCTGTCATAAGCATCCTTGGCAGCCGTAGCCACACATTCAGGGATATTAAAGTCGGGTTCGCCAACTTCCAGATGAATAATAGAGATTCCCTTTTTTTGCATCTCGTTTGCTTTCTCTAAAACGTCCATTACAATAAACGGGGTAATCTGTTCCACTTGTGGATTCGTAGCTCTCATTGTTCTTAATTTGGCTGCAAAAGTATAAAAAATCTTGTGGAGTTGTTTCTCCAAGCCTCTTTTTTTGTGGGTTCTTATTATAGCTATTAATTTCTAGAATGACGCTGCCCAACGCAAATAGATAATAATATTTCTTGCGATATTCTTTGGTATTTCCTTAAGAATTTTCTACTCTCTGCCCGCCAATGAATTAAAATCGCTATATTTGTGCTCCTAAATTTATGATAGAATGGCGTATCAATTCACAAGAATAGCAGTAAAGATAGGCAGTAATGTGTTGACTCGTAAGGATGGTACACTGGATGCCACCCGAATGTCGGCTTTGGTAGATCAGGTAGCTGAACTGTGTAAAGCGGGAGTGGAGGTAATTCTTATCTCTTCGGGGGCCGTTGCTTCAGGAAGGGGCGAAATTCGTGCATCGAAGAAGCTGGATAGTGTGGATCAGCGGCAGTTGTTTTCGGCTGTGGGACAGGCAAAGCTGATTAATCGCTATTATGAGTTATTTCGGGAACATAAGATTCCTGTGGGACAGGTGCTTACCACGAAGGAGAATTTTGGAACCAGACGCCACTATCTAAATCAAAAGAATTGTATGACGGTGATGTTGGAGAATGGAGTAATTCCCATTGTAAATGAGAATGATACAATATCTGTTACGGAACTGATGTTCACTGATAACGATGAATTATCCGGCATGATAGCCAGTATGATGGATGCTCAGGCTCTGATTATCCTAAGCAATATTGACGGAATATATGACGGTTCGCCATCCGATCCTGCCTCTTCGGTCATCGCCGAGGTGGAGCGGGGAAAAGATCTGTCGGACTACATTCAGACAGAGAAGTCTGGCTTTGGACGAGGCGGGATGCTTACTAAGACGAATATCGCCCACAAGGTAGCAGACGAGGGAATTACTGTGATTATCGCCAATGGTAAACGGGATAATATTCTGGTGGACTTGCTCAAAAAGCCAAAGACAACGGTTTGCACCCGATTTATTCCTTCTCCTCAGGAGGTGTCGAGCGTGAAAAAATGGATCGCCCATAGTGAAGGGTTTGCTAAAGGGGAACTTCACATTAACGAATGTGCTACCGAGGTGCTCAATTCTAATAAGGCTGTGAGTATTCTTCCAGTAGGGATCACTCGGATTGAAGGTGAATTTGAGAAGGATGATATCGTTCGCATTATAGATTTTAATGGTCATCAGGTTGGAGTGGGCAAGGTCGCCTTTGACTCCGCAGAGGCTCGGAAAATGATTGGCAAGCATGGCTTGAAACCGATGGTACATTATGATTATCTTTATATAGAATAAAAGATAATTGTTTATAAGTGATGGATTTAACAGAAACTTTTCAGGCGGTTCAGTCGGCGAGCAGAAAACTGACTTTACTGAGCGGACAACGGATCAATGAAATATTATCCGCTGTAGCTGATGCGGCTGAGGCCCAAACGTCTTTCGTACTTTCCGAGAATCAGAAGGACTTGGCACGAATGGAAAAAAGTGATCCTAAGTATGACCGATTAATGCTTACCGCGGAACGTATTAAGGGCATTGCGGACGATATTCGCAATGTGGTAGCTCTTCCTTCTCCCCAAGGGAGGATATTAATGAAGACCACTCGTCCCAATGGAATGCAACTGACCAAGATCAGTGTCCCTTTCGGAGTGATCGGAATTATTTATGAGGCTCGTCCCAATGTAAGTTTCGATGTGTTTTCTTTATGCTTAAAAAGTGGTAATGCTTGTGTGCTGAAAGGCGGAAGTGATGCTGATTATTCTAATAGGGCTATTCTGAAAGTGATTCATTCCGTGCTGGAAACTTATGGAGTAGATACCCATATTGTAGAGCTCCTTCCGGCGGACAGAGAGGCTACGACTCAACTGCTCCACGCAGTGGGATATGTGGATTTACTAATCCCTCGGGGAAGCGGGAGCTTGATTCAGTTTGTCCGTCAGCATGCTACCATTCCCGTGATTGAAACCGGGGCAGGAGTTTGTCATACTTATTTTGATGAGGATGGTGATCGGGAGAAAGGGCAGCAAATAATAAACAATGCCAAGACCCGGAGGGTCAGTGTGTGTAATGCATTGGATTGTGTGATTATCCACGAAAAGCGATTAAAGGATTTACCTTTTCTCTGTGAACTTTTGCCGCAGAGCAATGTGTTGATTGAAGCTGACGCGGATGCTTATCAAGCGTTGAAGAATCATTATCCGGATAAATTGCTGAAACCTGCTACGGCAGATAGTTTTGGAACTGAGTTTTTATCTTATACGATGGCGATAAAGAGTGTGAAAAATATGCCTGAAGCTCTTGAACATATTTATAGATATGGCTCAAAGCACAGTGAGTGCATTGTGACAGAAAACATAAAGCATGCGGATTTGTTTATTCAGTCAGTTGATGCCGCTTGTGTTTATACCAATGTATCCACTGCGTTTACTGATGGTGGACAGTTTGGTTTAGGCGCTGAAATAGGTATCAGCACTCAAAAACTTCACGCTCGTGGACCAATGGGACTGGAAGAACTCAATACCTATAAGTGGATAATAAAAGGAGATGGACAAATACGAAAGTGAATATTTAAATAACAGAAGATAGAATTAAAATGAAACAATTTACTGATGTACATGATTTAGGCGATATTCAGGTAGCGCTGAAGGAAGCTTTTGAGATAAAGAAAGACAGATTTAAAGACATTGAGTTAGTAAAAAACAAAACCCTGATGATGATCTTTTTCAATTCCAGCTTACGAACTCGTTTGAGTACACAAAAAGCGGCAACAAATTTGGGAATGAATGTCATTGTGCTCGATATGAATCAAGGAGCTTGGCAATTGGAAACCGAAAGAGGCGTGATTATGGACGGTGACAAACCCGAACATTTACTTGAAGCAATCCCTGTGATAGGTTGTTATTGCGATATCATCGGAGTGCGTTCCTTTGCTCGCTTTGAAAATAAGGAGTATGATTATAATGAAGTGGTCATTAACCAGTTCATTCAATATTCCGGTCGTCCGGTTTTTTCTATGGAAGCTGCTACCCGCCATCCCTTACAGAGCTTTGCAGACTTAATCACTATTGAAGAATATAAGAAAACCGCTCGTCCCAAAGTCGTGATGAGTTGGGCTCCTCATCCTCATCCACTACCTCAAGCAGTACCTAATTCTTTTGCCGAATGGATGAATGCCACGGATTATGAGTTTGTTATCACTCATCCCGAAGGTTATGAACTAGCACCTAACTTTGTGGGTAATGCGAGGGTGGAATATGACCAAATGAAAGCTTTTGAAGGAGCCGACTTTATTTATGCAAAGAATTGGTCTGCCTATACAGGTGATAACTACGGTCAGATCCTGAGTAAAGACAGAGCCTGGACGGTGGGAACGGAACACATGGCCGTAACAAACAATGCCTACTTTATGCACTGTCTTCCTGTGCGAAGAAACATGATTGTGACGGATGATGTGATAGAAAGTCCCCAGTCCATTGTGATTCCTGAAGCTGCCAACCGAGAAATATCGGCACAAGTCGTGCTGAAACGATTATTAGAAGGGCTTGAATAAAGCCCTTTCTTTTTTTAAAGATATTCTAAAATGGAGTTATCACAAGAATTTAAATTATTTTCTCAATTTGTATTGAAGAAGATTTTAAAGAAAAAAACTAAGAGGGAATGTAGTTAAATGTATACTCTTCAATGCCTTCTGTATAAGTATTAACAGAAACGGCAACTGAAAATCCATCGGAATATTGATTAATGTATGTTGATAGAGGAATAGAGAGGTAGGCTATTTTAGTATAAGCTTCTACATCTCCATTCTTATCGTGATAAAGAGTGAGATGAATAAGAGGGTGCCCTTCATTCTGCTCAATAGCTTCTTCGATAAAATGAAAGTAATGCGACCCGTTCTGTGCTTTTATCTGTAAGGTTAGGTTGATATATTTGCCACTTAACCAAATACTTTGAATACCCACAGGATCTGTTTTTATTAATTCCCCCTTGCTTAAGGTTCTTGGAGTAGGGGAGATTGTCTGTAGTAGAGAATAGATATCTGCGACGTAGCGTGTAGAAGTCGCTTCTTTTGATAAGGAGTAATAACAAACAACCCGCTGATCTGTATTAATATCCATCTTTTTGCTAGTACGATCTTTTACCACTTGGTATATTGTGTCCTTATCTGTCTTTAGATAAGCCACGTTCCCCGAATTATCAACATGTGCTGTAATGAATTCTAGTTTAACAGGAGGATATATATATTCTTCGTCTCCTTTGCATGATAGAAAGGAGAGGAAGAGCAAGAATATATATAACTGTTTGAATCTCATTTAATAGCTGCTAAATAGTTAGTTAGTGGATTTGCATACATCGTGAGTATCTTTTCGTTTAAATAAGGAAGGTCTTTCTCCGGTAAATCAATTTTAAGGAGCTGGCCAGCGATGTACTCTTCAAAATGTAGCTTTTCTTCTTTTGTATATTGGTTAGAGAATTGATTATCTCCTGTGAGTAAATCGTGTGCAATATAATTTCCTGGATAGATCGTATAGTTACGATGAATCTCTTTATCAATCATAGAGGAGATATGATTGATGAGTTCTGGTCTGCATAATGTATAATCGAGTTTAAGCAATGCTTCATTTAAACATTTTGCAGTCTGTAAATGAACTTTCCCTTTAAATCCAAAAAGTCCGGTTCTCATATTGTTCAGATCATCTTGAGTTGTTTTCTTATACTCTTCATTATCTCTTTTAAGTTGATATTCTTTCGCTTTTAAATAGTCACAAGGATCATATTCATACGAAATAGATAGTGGAACAAGATTTAGTGAAAGTAATCGATCAATATTATTTCCTTCACCTCCCATGGCTAACATTTTTATGACGCTGTCTTGAGTACGGTCGTTCGAATCTTTTGCACGTCCTTCTCGTTGAGCAATCCAGACTGACTGTTCTTTTTCGGCAATGGCATAATGGATATAGCGTGACATTCGTGCTGAAGATTCGAGCATCTGCCTCATACTTAGAGCTCGTTGCACAATAAATGATTTATTGACTCTTACTAGTTTCTTAATCCATGGATAAATCAAAAGATTGTCGCCGATCGCTATTTCAACAGTGTCTCCATCTTGATCTAGCAATAAGATAGAGAGAAAACCTGAGTCGAGAATGATATCCCGATGATTTGAGATAAACGTATAAGATCGTTTTTGCCCGGTTAATGCCGAATGATCCAAGCTTATTCCGTTAGTATATTTTTTGGCTATATCCCACAAAAAACGGGAAGAAAAAGCTTTTTGAAAATCTAAAGAAGTTTTGCATTGGCGCATATTCTCAGCCAAGGTTTCAAAAGGAATATTGGGCATAGCAAAAGTGATTGCTTTCTGAAAGGCAATGTCTGAAAGTAATTCCTCAAATATTTGAGGAAGTTCTTCATTGTTGTAAGGACGGATTTCGTCAAACTCAATAGGACTTTCCATAATTTTAAAACTTATTCTCAATAATATCAGTCATTACATCTTTAATGTCTAATCCGGCAGCCTTTATTTGCTGAGGGATAAAGCTTGTAGCTGTCATGCCAGGAGTTGTATTTATCTCAAGTAGATTAATCTTCTCCCCTTCTGTGATGATATAATCAATGCGAATAATGCCTGAGCAGCCCAGAATATCATAAATAGTAGAAGTAAGCACTTGTACTCTTTTAGTTAGATCCTCTGATATGCGGGCAGGAGTAATTTCATCCACTTGTCCATTGTATTTAGCATCATAGTCAAAGAATTCATTACTGGTAACAACCTCTGTAATAGGAAACACAGTTTCTTTGCTTTTTGTTTTGTAACAGCCGCAAGTAATTTCAGTGCCTTTCATGTATGCTTCCGCTATTACTTCTTTAGCTTCGTCGAAAGCTTTTTTTATAGCTAGTTGAATTTGTTCCTTTGTTTTTACTTTTGTCACCCCAAAACTGGATCCACCTAAGTTGGGTTTGATAAAGCAAGGTAATCCCACTTTTTCGGTAAGATCTTTATCCGTTATACTTTGTCCTTGTCTAAGCATCACGGATTCTGCAATTCTTACGCCGAATCCTTTGAGGTATTGATTACATGAAAACTTATTGAAAGTAAGTGCTGCAACAAGTACATCACAGCAAGAGTAGGGGATGCGTAGCAGATCTAAATAGCCTTGTAATTTTCCATCTTCGCCAGGAGTTCCATGAATAGTAATATAAGCAAAATCAAATTTAATCTTCTGGTTATTCATTAAAAAGCTGAAATCATTTCGATCTACCGGACTTTTGTTCCCGTCTGGAAGCTGAACTTCCCAACGGAGACCTTGCATTTCAACGATATACAAATTATACTTTTCCTTATCAATAAAGGAATAAAGTCCCTGGGCACTGCGCAGGGATACGGGGAGCTCTGAAGAATCTCCCCCTGCTACTATTGCAATAGTACGTTTCATTCTAATTCTCTGTTTGAAATATAGCTTCTCCATTTATTGATTAGCAAAGTCATGTCTTCGGGCAATTCAGAAGTGAAAAGCATTTCTTCCCCAGTACGTGGGTGAACGAAACCCAAAGTCATGGCATGTAAAGCTTGTCGTGGACAAATATCGAAGCAGTTGTTTACAAATTGTTTATATTTACTAAAGTGTGTACCTTTTAATATATCATGCCCTCCATATCGTTGGTCATTGAAAAGAACATGTCCAATATATTTCATGTGAGCGCGTATCTGATGTGTTCTACCTGTTTCGAGGACACATTCCACCAAAGTAACATATCCTATATGTTCCAGTACGCGATAGTGAGTCACAGCGTGTTTCCCAATGTTTGGATCTGAGAACACAGCCATTTGCAAACGATCTTTAGGGTTTCGGGCAATATTTCCTTCAATTGTTCCCTCTTCTGGTTCAACAGTTCCCCAAACCAATGCATTATATTTACGTTTAGTCGTTTTGTTAAAAAACTGAAGTCCAAGTTTTGTTTTTGCCTCGGCAGTTTTGGCTATAACAAGGAGGCCTGAGGTGTCTTTGTCTATCCGGTGAACTAATCCTACTTGTGGGTCATTAGCATCATAATCGGGGTTATCTTTGAGATGCCAAGCGATGGCATTCACCAATGTTCCGCTATAATTTCCATGTCCGGGATGTACCACCATTCCTGCCGGTTTATTAACAACCATTAGATCCATATCTTCATAGACTATATTAAGAGGTATGTCTTCGGGGATGATTTCATTCTCATAGTGAGGACGATCCATCATTACCGTAATTATATCCAGTGGCCTAACACGATAGTTACTTTTTATCGGCTTTCCATTAGCCATCACACATCCGGCTTCGGCAGCCAATTGAATGCGATTACGTGAAGCATTGACAATGCGTTCGAACAAATACTTATCTACTCGGGTAGGTGCTTGTCCTTTATCAACCACCACTCGGAAATGCTCGTATAGTTCGCCAGAGTCAATGGCCAATTCTACATCATCTATATCTATCTCGTCCGGAAAATTTTCCATTAATTTATTCATTAGAACCAAGAGTCATCTGTAGTCGATCCTTTATCTGGCTCTGTATTTGTTTCGGTTTCGCTATTATCTTCTTCTACATTAGTTGAGTCTTCCTCTGCAGGCGGTCTTGTACCATTCCCAACCATTAGTGTTAGTGTTGCCCCGGCGGGAACTTTTTCGCCAATCATTAACTGCCGGCCATTAAATTTGACTCCATAAACCCAGTCACGCTCTCCGATTACAGGCTCATCCAATGTTAACTTGAACCCAGCAGAAATTAATTTTGCAGTAGCTTGGCGAACAGAACTGTTGTCTGCTACATCAGGGATAGTCTGCATAGGTATATTTAAAGAATTAATAGTAAGATAGATTATTCTTCCTCTTTTGACGTGATCTCCTCCAGCGGGGTTCTGCTCTAAAATGCAACCAGAAGGCTTACCTTCTTCATAGCTGGAGTCTACCACGGCACAATCTAGCTCACGATTTCTTAGCATTATTCGTGCTTCATCTTCAGTCATTCCTTTCACACTAGGAACAAGCACTGATTCCCCATGCTGGGTATAAATATCTATACCTTTAAGCACCAGAAATATTAATACGCTGGCCAGCACAATTATCGCTATCACATTCTTCCAAAAGTATTTATTGTTCTTGAAAGAAAAGAATTCTTTTATTGTCATAACTATTTTTGCATTGTCTTTAATTGCGGCTCAAAGATAATATAAAAAACAAAAGAAGTAAAGGTATTATATAGTAAAACCTTTACTTCTTTTATAATATCGTATTTAAAGCAATATTATCTTCCGTTGTATTCGTCTGAAACGGATAATTTTGTTCTTCCTTTAGCGCGACGTGCATTTAAAACTCTACGACCGTTTGCAGTAGCCATTCTTTCACGGAAGCCATGCTTGTTTTTTCTCTTTCTGTTGGAGGGTTGGAATGTTCTTTTCATTACTTATATATTTTATGTTATTATTCTAAATCAGAATCGGGATGCAAAAATAGGGACTTTTTTTAAATTAACCAAGAGATAACTCTTTTTTAGTCAAAAGATTTTGTGTTTTTTATCTATTTAGATTACTTTTGCAAACGAAATGCACAATATAAGCAAAATCATAGAATATATAAATAAGTAAAAGAAAGAAAAAAGTATGGCTACTACAGCAGACATTAAAAACGGATTATGTATTGAACTCGAAGGGCATTATTATTTTATCACAGAGTTTTTGCATGTTAAACCAGGCAAAGGTCCAGCTTTTGTCCGTACAAAGATGAAGAGTGTGACTACTGGACGGACATTG
The DNA here is from genome assembly GCA_015654535.1 of Bacteroidales bacterium. Lineage (GTDB taxonomy): Bacteria > Bacteroidota > Bacteroidia > Bacteroidales > Bacteroidaceae > Bacteroides. Next base: position 15,682 of record JAATGU010000094.1, on the reverse strand, counting down.
GAAAAAACATTTAACTCAGGCGTGAAGATTGAAGAGGTACGTATAGAACGTCGCCCTTTTCAATACCTTTATCAGGATGATATGGGTTACAACTTTATGAATCAAGAAAATTATGAGCAAATATCTATTCAGAAGGATTTAATAACCGGGGTTGATTTTCTTAAGGAAGGTGATATAGTTGATGTTGTTTCTCATGCTGCATCTGAAACTGTTCTTTTTGCAGAACTTCCGGTTAAGGTAGTTTTAACCGTTACTTATACTGAACCCGGATTGAAAGGGGATACTGCTACGAACGCTACCAAACCTGCTACAGTAGAAACTGGAGCAACAGTACGTGTACCTTTGTTTATTAACGAAGGTGAGAAGATTGAAGTAGATACTCGTGATGGTTCTTATCTGAATAGAGTAAAAGCTTAATTCCTTATCTATAGAAAAGAGTTAAGATCCCCTCTTATGGAGGGGATTTTGTTATATACCTATCTTACTTATGTTTTACTCTGTAATTATCCCCGTATATAATCGCCCGGACGAAGTAAATGAACTTTTACGAAGTCTTACGCAACAGCAATTTACGAATTTTGAAGTGATTGTTGTGGAAGACGGTTCCTCTATGTCCTGTGAAGAGATAGTAAAGAAATATGGTGAGATGCTAGATGTGAGCTACTACTTTAAAACAAATTCCGGTCCCGGACAGGCTCGTAATTATGGGGCGGAACGGAGCAAAGGGGATTACCTTATTATATTAGATTCAGATTGTATTCTTCCACAAGGTTATTTTGATGCAATTGAAATTGAACTAAAGAGGCAACCGGCTGATGCCTTTGGAGGTCCTGATCGTGCGGATGATTCTTTTTCGGATATGCAAAAGGCAATCAATTATGCCATGACTTCTTTCTTTACCACTGGAGGTATCCGTGGAGGAAAGAAGAAACTCGATAAATTTTATCCCCGTAGTTTTAATATGGGAGTGAAGCGGGATGTTTATATGAAGCTGAACGGCTTTTCTAAAATGCGTTTTGGTGAGGATATTGATTTTAGCATTCGTATTTTTAAAGGTCTCTATACTTGCCGTTTGTTTCCTGAAGCTTGGGTTTATCACAAAAGGCGCACTGACTTAAAAAAATTCTTTAAACAAGTACATAATTCAGGAATTGCTCGTATTAATCTATATAAGAAATATCCCGAATCTTTAAAGTTGGTACATCTTTTACCAGCCGTTTTTACTATCGGATTTATTTCCCTTTTATTAATCTCGTTTTTTATTCCTTTAAGCCTATTTCCTATTTTCTTCTATGCTTTGGTGCTTTTTGTGAATGCCTCTTTGCAAACAAAAAGTGTGAAAATAGGGCTACTCTCCGTTGCCGCATCTTTTATTCAATTAACTGGATACGGCACTGGATTTTTGTGGGCTGGATGGAAAAGAGTTCTATTAAAACAGGATGAATTTTCGGCATTTGAGAAGAACTTTTATCAGTAAGATAAATGTCCAGAACTGGCGTTTTTACAGAAAATAATGAAAGAAAAACTGAATATTAATCAATGGGCGGAAGAAGATCGTCCCAGAGAAAAGATGTTGGACAAAGGAATCAATGCACTTACGAATGCAGAGCTTTTAGCCATCCTTATTGGTTCTGGTAATACGGAAGAAACCGCAGTGGAACTCATGCGGAGAGTGTTGGCTTCATGCCATAATAACCTAAATGAACTGGGAAAGTACTCTGTTGATAGTTTATGTTCTTTCAAAGGAATTGGTCCGGCTAAAGCAATTTCAATTGTTGCCGCTTCCGAATTGGGAAAGCGAAGGAAACTTTCGGAATTGATAGAGCGAGACCAGATAACCAGCTCTACGGATGTCTATAATTTGTTGCATCCTTTAATGTGTGATTTACCTACGGAAGAGTGCTGGGTATTGCTACTTAACCAATCGAACAAAGTGATTGATAAAATAAAAATCAGTTCGGGTGGAATTAGTGAAACATCCGTTGATGTGCGATGTGTGCTTAGAGAAGCATTGATAAAACGGGCTGTGTCTATTATTTTGTGCCATAATCATCCATCGGGAAATGCTCATCCCAGTATGGAAGATGATAAACTGACTACCCGTATTCAGCAAGGAGCTCATTTTATGAACATAACTTTGGCAGATCACGTTATTATTTGTGATGGTCGTTACTACAGCTATGTGGACGAAGGCCGGATTTAATTTGTATATTAACGCAATATATCTATATTTGCAAAAAAATGGAATAATATGACTAAGTTTGAAATAGAAGAAAAGATTATCGAGATGTTAAAAACAGTCTATGATCCCGAAATTCCGGTGAATGTTTATGATCTCGGATTGATTTATAAAATAGATGTGGCTGAAGAAGGTGCAGTCTTTTTAGATATGACTCTTACAGCGCCCAATTGCCCTGCTGTCGATTTTATTGTGGAAGATGTTCGTCAGAAAGTTGAATCTGTAGAAGGGGTCACTTCTTGCTCAATAAACATTGTATTTGAACCGGAATGGGATAAAGATATGATGAGTGAGGAAGCCAAATTAGAATTAGGATTCCTATAAACAAACAGTAATTATGAAAAAAGTTTATTTCCTGTCTGATGCTCATCTTGGATCTCGTGCCATTGAACATGGACGTATGCAAGAGCGTCGTTTGGTGAACTTCCTCGAAAGTATTCGTCACGATGCAGATACTATTTATTTGATGGGAGATATGTTTGACTTTTGGTATGAGTTTAAAATGGTTGTGCCCAAAGGTTACACCCGCTTTTTAGGGAAGCTTTCCGAATTAACCGATTCTGGCATAGAAATCCATTTTTTTATAGGTAATCACGACATCTGGTGTGGAGACTATTTAGAAAAAGAATGCGGATTGATTCTTCATCGTGAGCCTCTTACTACCGAAATATATGGAAAAGAATTTTATTTGGCTCATGGCGACGGACTGGGCGATCCTAATACCACGTTTAAATTACTTCGGAGGATGTTTCGCAACCAGTTTCTTCAAACTATTTTTTCGTCTTTACATCCTCGTTGGAGTATGGAGTTGGGGCTGAGTTGGGCAAAAAAAAGTCGTATGAAACGTTTGGATGGTAAAGAACCGGAGTATATGGGAGAGGATAAAGAATTTTTGGTCCTTTATACTAAAGAGTATCTTAAAATTCACCCTACGATTAATTATTTTATCTATGGTCATCGGCATATAATGCTTGATTTGACGCTTTCTTCTACTTCTCGGATTACGATTCTGGGAGACTGGATCAACTATTTTTCTTATGCAGTGTTCGACGGTCAGAATTTGATTTTAGAAGAATACCTGGAAGGGGAAAAATAACTTGAAAGTTGTAAAGTGAAGAATGGGATACTATAATGCAAATATTTCTTAGGAATATAATACTAAACCATTAATTGGTACAGATTGAATTTATAATTGAGCCTGCGATAAATCAAGTATTATGTAATTTATCACAGGCTTAAATTTTGAGGATACTCTCAGTTAATTAATGTGGAGAAGTAGCCAAAAGGAGCAAAGCAGCAGCACCGACAATTACACCAGCTGTATTTCTGTTATTGTTGTGGCGGTGATGTCTACGATCACGAAGCCTTTCTTGTCTATATCTTTCTTCTCTATCTCTACGATCACGGTAACTAAACTCCCTAGCGTCATGTCTTCTTTCATTGTGCCGATCATAGCGACCATGATCTTTATGGATTCTTACATGTTTTACAACCCTTACTTCTGTGCGATATCCTTTATGGTGTTCACCTCTGTTTGAAGCCATACTTATAGAGCTCATTGATACCATCATAATGGCAGCTAATGTTAAAAGAATCTTTCTCATAATAGTAAGTTTTTTATTTTAGAACCTTTGTCTTTTTGTTATATGACAAATGTAAGGTGATAAAATTCCTTTCACTAGTTATATTCCCCATTCTTTAGTAGGACTTTCCCTAAATCGGAGATTACAAAAAGAAGAGGAACCACTGAAATAGCGATTCCTCTTCTTTTTTTTATCTCGAAACAGAGAATTAAGCGTTAACTCTTTTTTCTTTGATTCTGGCTTTTTTACCGGTAAGAGCGCGAAGATAATATAATTTGGCTCTGCGAACTTTACCAACTTTGTTGACTTCGATACTATCAATGAACGGTGATTCAAGAGGGAAAATTCTTTCCACACCAATCGTTCCGGACATTTTGCGAACGGTAAAGCGTTTTTTGTCTCCATGACCTGAAATTTTAAGAACAACTCCACGGTACAACTGTACGCGTTGTTTTGTTCCTTCAGTAATACGATAAGCTACAGTGATAGTGTCACCCGCTTTAAAACTTGGGTGTTGTTTCCCGGTAGCAAATGCTTCTTCTGCAATTTTAATAAAATCCATTGTTCGTTTTTTATAAATGTTTCATCGTTACAACGCAACATATCAAGTAACTCCTCTTTGACAGCGATTGCGCGAAAGCGATGCAAAGGTGCGAATTATTTATTAGATGGCAAAATATCTGAGATATTTTATATAACTTTGGCGGTATAAATTATGCATATATGAGATATTTTAGCTTGAGCAAATCCTACAGAGTGTTATTTTTTGCAGGAACTCTTCTTTTAACAGCTTGTCATTCTTCTTATGAATTGACTAATATTCAAGGTAGTAAAACTGAAATCTCCGCTGTTTTTGATGTTGCACCGGATAAAGCTGCAACTGCTCTTTTAACTCCTTATAAAGTGAAAGTGGATAGTATCATGACCCCACTGATAGGGACAAGTGAGAAAGATATGATTGCAAAACGTCCGGAAAGTCTTTTGTCCAATTTAATAGCGGATATGCTTTGGAAATATACAAATTCTCTTCCTGATCAAAAAGCTGATGTAGCCGTTATTAATGTAGGAGGATTGAGAAGTAATCTTCCTCAGGGAGATATTTTGTTTGGCACCGTTTATGAAATTCTTCCTTTTGAAAACTCTCTTTGTATTGTTAGTTTAAGGGGGGATGATTTAAAATCTCTCTTTAAAGATATGGCAAAAGTAGGTGGCGAAGGCGTTAGTAATGTAAAGTTGCTGATTTCAAAAGCTGTTGATGGTGAACTTCTAAGTGCTACTGTGGGAGGAGAGGAGATAGATGATAATAAAGTCTATACGGTGGCTACACTTGATTATTTAGCTGAAGGTAATGATGGTTTGGTCTCTTTTAAAAAGGCAGAGAAACGTGTTTGTCCCGAAGGAATGACGATACGACGTATCTTTTTAGATTATGTGAAAGCAAAAACGGCAAAAGGAGAAAAAATTACTTCTGAGTTAGATGGAAGAATACAAATAAAGAAATAAAAGACAAGAATATGAAACGGATAGTCTTATTAATGATAACTGTAATACTGTGCTTTAATCTTTCGGCTCAAGCAATAAAAGAGTTGACGGTTTTGCATACCAATGATACTCATAGCCGGATAGAACCAGTGAGTGTGCATGACGCTAAGAAATATCAGGCTGGTAAAGGAGGATATGTCCGCCGTGCCACATTTATTGAACAAATGAGAGCGAAGGATAAAGATTTACTCTTGTTTGATTGCGGCGACTTCTCTCAAGGCACTCCTTATTATAATATGTTCAAAGGAGAAGTGGAGATCAAGTTGATGAATGAGATGAAATATGATGCTGGTACTATTGGAAATCATGAATTCGATTCTGGATTGGATAACATGGCCCGTCTTTTTAAAATGGCAAAATTTCCCGTTGTCTGTGCAAATTACAATTTTAAGGGGACAGTTTTGGAAAAACTAGTAAAACCTTATGTTATATTAAAGCGGAAAGGATTAAAAATCGGAGTGTTTGGATTGAGTCCCAAACTTGAAGGGTTAGTACAGTCTGATAAATGCGAAGGTGTTACTTATGAAGAACCAAATTCTATAGCCAATAAAATCGCTACTTTTCTGAAAAAAGAAAAACATTGTGATTTAGTGATTTGTCTTTCTCATTTAGGTTGGAAAGCTTCGGTCAACAATCCTGTATGTGATGAAGATCTGGTTGCCAAAACACATAACATTGACATGATTCTGGGTGGTCATTCACATTCTATGATCGAAAGTCCGGTGTATTATACAAATTTAGATGGAAAAAAGATTCCAATTACTCAAATGGGGAGCAATGGCATTTACGTTGGTAGGATGGATCTAATGTTTAAAATTAAGAAATGAAAAAACCGGTAGCTATAATTCTTACCTTTTTATTTACTATAACAATAAAGGCTCAGGTAGAACCTTTGTTAGTTTATAAAGTAGCACAACAAAAGTCTTGTCAGGAGTGGGTTGAGAAAACTTTTTCCAGAATGAGCCCAAAAGAGAGAATCGGACAACTCTTTATTCATACAGTAACTCCGGTAATGAGTAAAGAGAATAAAAAGATGATCCGTGATGCAGTTCGAGTGAGTAAAATAGGGGGGGTATTATTTTCTGGTGGAGAACTGCAGGAACAAGCGCAGTTAACTAATTATGCTCAGTCGCAGGCTGATATTCCATTAATGATTACTTTTGATGGGGAGTGGGGACTGTCCATGCGATTAAAGGATACCCCTGTTTATCCTAAGAGTGTTGTATTAGGATGTATCCAGGATGATCGTTTGCTCTATGAATATGGGCAAGAGATTGCCCGGCAATGTAAAGAGATGGGAGTCTCGGTGAATTTTGCTCCTGTTGCTGATGTCAATCGAAATCCCCATAATCCTGTAATTAATGTCCGTTCTTTTGGCGAAGAACCGCATGAAGTAACAGATAAAGTCATTGCTTACGCTCAAGGTCTGGAAAGCAAGGGTATTCTTTCTGTGGCTAAACATTTTCCAGGGCATGGAGATACAGATGTTGATTCTCATTTAGCTTTACCAGTGCTTCCTTTTTCTCGTGAACGATTAGATAGCGTGGAGCTTTACCCATTCAAGCATTACATAAAGGCTGGTTTAGGAGGTATTATGGTAGGGCATTTGCAAGTGCCTATCTTGGAACCTAATAAAATATTCCCTTCTTCTCTTTCGCGTAATGTGGTTTATGGTCTATTAACGGACGAGTTACATTTTCGTGGTTTGATTTTTACGGATGCATTGGCCATGAAAGGTGTTGCTTCTGCCGATAGAGTTTGTCTGCAAGCTTTGCGGGCAGGTAATGATATGGTGTTAGCACCGCGTGATGTGGAAACTGAAGTACAAAGTGTACTTAAGGCGATAGAGAACGGTGAGATTAGTCAGGAAGATATTGATCGTAAGTGTAAAAAGGTGCTACTATATAAATATGTATTAGGGCTGAAAAACACCTCTGAAATTCGTTTATCCGGTTTAGAACAACGAATTAATACGGCAAATGCTGAGGCTTTGATTCATAAACTTCAAATGGCGGCTATTACAGTCTTGGGTAATAGGGAGGAAGAACTTCCTTTTCATGCTTCAGCGGATGAAATAGCAATTTTAAATGTAGGTGAGTCTTTAGCGGATTCTGATTTTGTAGAAACCGTGAAAAAATACGCTCCGGTGAAATGTTATCAGTTGGTCAGAGAGACAAATGATTCGCTGCTACAAGCTATGAAACATGAACTAAGTTTGCATAAAAGAGTCATTGTTAGTATTACTACGCATGATCTGCAACCTTATCTTCATTTTCTATCTGCACTATCAGTATCTCAACCAGTTGTTTATGTTTTTTTTACTCCTTCTACGGTGATGGCGCAGCTCCAGATTCCTCTTTCTATTGCTTCTGCAGTTGTGTTAGGACATTCTGCTGATAAGTGTGTGCAGCTTCAGGTTGGGAATATCCTTTTTGCAAAAGTGACAGCAGATGGCCGTTTGTCAGCTAGTGTGGGAACGCTTTATCGTCCAGGTGAAGGTGTTACCATAACTCCAAATACGCCTTTCCGTTATTCACCGGAAGACTTTGGGATGAGCTCTGTAACTTTGGCTCGTATTGACTCAATTGTAAAAAACGGAATTGAAGCGAAAGCTTTTCCCGGTTGCCAGGTTGTGGTCTTAAAAGATGGCAAACCAGTATATAATAAGAATTTTGGATATTATACGTATGATGAGGAGCAAAAAGTGAAATCTACCAGTATGTATGATCTTGCTTCTCTTTCTAAAACAACCGGAACTTTACTTGCCATCATGAAACTTTATGATAAAGGTAAACTCAATCTGACTGATAGAGCTTCCAAATACCTTTCTTTTCTCCGGGGAACGGATAAAGAAAGCATCACAATTAAAGAGTTGCTCTTCCATGAATCGGGCTTCCCGGCCTCTCTGCCCTTTTATCGATTGGCGATTGATGAGAACAGTTATAAGCCTCCCTTCTTTACTGTAAAGAAAGACTCCAAGCATACCCTTCAAGTAGATGTGAATACATATGCATGTACTTCTTTTAAATATAAAGCAAGTTTGGTCTCCAAAACGCCTTCTGATGAATTTACATTGCATGTGGCAGATAATTTCTATTTAAATAAGCATTTTCATGAAGAAGCGATGCAGATGATTGCCGGTACACACTTGAATAGTAAGAAATATCTCTATAGTTGTGTGAATTTTATCTTATTGAAAGAGGTGGCGGAAACCATTACTGGAATTCCTATGGATGTTTATTTGAATAGGGAATACTATACTCCGATGAAACTTTATCATTTGGCTTATCTACCTTTGCGTACTCATAAAAAGGAAGAAGTGGTACCATCTGTGAAAAATGATTTCTTACGTGGAAAAATAATTCAAGGATTTGTACACGATGAAGCAGCAGCTTTTCTGGGTGGTGTTTCTGGTAATGCAGGATTGTTTGCTTCGGCTTTGGATGTAGCAAAAGTATATCAAATGTTGCTTAACAAAGGAGAGATAGATGGAAAACGTTTCCTTAGCAAAGAAACATGCAGACTCTTTACTACTACTCTTTCGACCAGTGGAAGGCGAGGACTTGGTTATGATAAGCCCATTCCTTCAAATCCAAAGAATAGCCCTTGTGCTCCTTCTGCTCCATATGCTGTCTATGGGCATACAGGCTTTACGGGTACCTGTTGTTGGGTCGACCCGATTAATGGCTTAGTGTATGTCTTTTTAAGTAATCGTACCTATCCTGATGTGTGGAATAATAAACTATCGAAGATGGATATACGTACTAATATACAAGAAGTTATTTATCAATCCATGAAGTAGAAGTGCTCTCTCTACTCAAAATAGAGAGAGAATACAATCATGCGTGAGCTTATTTTGTCCACGGATTGAGTGTATTTTAAGAGCGATTTATCATTTAAATCTGTTCGAGTGGATTGTAGTAGGTTACTCAATCCAAAACAAAACTTTAGTTCCGGGATTAATTTAAAATAGGGTAGATAGAAGTCGCAGCCGATGCCTGCTTCTAAATAGCAGTCGGAGCTTTTAACTAGTAATACATTGTTTTTTTTTACGCTGAGATCTATTGTTGGGTTTACGCCAGTCATCAGATAGGGACGGTAGTTATTAACTCGTTCGGCACTGAACTTTAAGTCCACAGGGAGAGAGAGGTAAGTGGATTTAATTTGCTGCCTGGTTTCTTGTTTGCTCGTTTGTTCCCGAAATATAACAGTTTTGTCTCCAAAATGAAGGGTAGGAATAGTTCGGAGTGCCAAGTTTTCGTTTAAATAAAGTTCACCCAATACTCCAACACTAAAACCGGGAGAATAGCTAGCTACATCTGCAAACCAAGATTCACCGTTGTCTGTGATGAACCCATTATTTACGAATTTAAAATCTTGAGTGTGCAAACCTATCATAAACCCATAGTGTAGTCTCCTCTGATCAATATAGGGGCGATTTTTCAGCTTCTGCATTTGTGCATTGGCGCAGAAAATAAATGCGAAAGAGAATAGTATGGATAAAGCACTTTTCAACTTAACAATCTTTTATTTCTCTAATAACGATGAAATACACTTCTTATTGCAGGGTTGGAGGATTTAAAACATATTTGTTTTTTTTGCTATTTAGATTATATCTAATTTATGATAAATTATAGATGAAAACATAGTATGGATAAAATTAAATCTTTATTTTTGCTGAACAAATTAGTACTAATAATTAAAATTAAAGAAAATGGCTTACGTAATTAGTGATGATTGTATTGCTTGTGGTACTTGCATTGATGAATGTCCAGTAGAAGCTATCTCCGAAGGTGATATTTATTCTATCAATCCTGAGATTTGTACAGAATGTGGAACTTGCGCAGATGTTTGCCCTTCTGAAGCAATACACCCGGGAAAATAATTCCCCTATCAAGTAAAAAAGGCTGTCTCATTTTGAGGCAGCCTTTATATTTTAATTTGAATTATTATTTCAGTGCTGCTAAAGCTTTTTTAATTCTTTTGATAGCTTCAACCAGATTCTCATCTGAAGTGGCATAAGATAAACGAATGCACTCAGGTGCTCCAAATGCCACACCTCCTACGCAAGCTACATGTCCTTCTTCTAATAAGTACATAGCTAAATCTGCAGAATCATTAATTTTACGATCACCCAAAGACTTCCCGAAATAAGAATTACATTTTGGGAATACATAGAAAGCACCTTCGGGTACATTGGATTCAAATCCTGGGACTTCTTTCATTAGGTGGAGTACCAGATTACGCCGGCGTTCAAAAGCTTTGCGCATCTCTTCTACTTCCGACTGATCTCCAGAGAAAGCTGCTTCTGCTGCCTTTTGAGCAATAGAACATGGTCCGGATGTATATTGTCCTTGCAGTTTATTGCTTGCTTTTGCCAGCCATTCGGGAGCAGCTACAAAACCAAGTCTCCAACCTGTCATAGCATATGCCTTGGAAACTCCGTTAATCAAAGCCACACGTTCCTTAATCTCAGAAAATTGAGCAATGCTTTCATGTTTTCCCACATAACTGATATGTTCGTAGATTTCATCCGCAATAATTATGATATTGGGATATTTCACTAATACATCAACTAATCCTTTTAATTCTGCTTTGCTATAAACACTGCCGGTAGGGTTAGATGGAGAACAAAGAATCAATGCTTTAGTTTTAGGAGTTATTGCTGCTTCAAGCTGAGCCGGAGTGATTTTGAAATTTTGCTCAATACCAGCTGAGATAATAATACTTTTACCTTCGGCCAACTTAACCATTTCAACATAGCTTACCCAATATGGAGCAGGTACAATAACTTCATCTTCAGGACCGATAATACACATTAAGGTATTACATACAGATTGTTTCGCTCCATTGGAACAAACAATTTGTTCCGGTTTATAGTCCAGCCCATTCTCATTTTTTAGTTTAGCCGCAATAGCTTTACGAAGAGAAAGATATCCTGGGACAGGAGAATAAAAAGAAAAATTATCATCAATCGCTTTTTGAGCAGCTTCCTTAATGTGGGTGGGAGTGAAAAAATCAGGCTCCCCTACACTAAGATTGATTACATCAATCCCTTGAGCTTTAAGCTCATTACTCTTCTGCGACATAGCCAAAGTTTCTGATGGAGAAAGGCTATTTAAACGGTCCGAAAGTTGGTTCATAGTTTAACTTGTTTATTGTTGGTCAATTTTCGATGCAAAATAAGCTAAAATAAATGAATAAAGAAAGTGATTGCAAGGGTATTCTTTTACTTTTTATCTTGTTTGTCCCCATTTTAATTTCATTTTGTAAAATGAAGAGTGTGCCCCATTCGCTCCATCTTTGTTTTTAAGTAGCGCTCATTATATTTATTAGGAGTTATTTCAATACTCACATTTTCCACAATTTTCAATCCATAAGCTTCAAGCCCAATCCGCTTTACCGGATTATTGGTAAGCAATCTCATTTTACGTACACCTATTTCTCTTAAAATTTGTGCGCCCACTCCATAATCACGTTCATCTGCATTAAATCCTAAATGAATATTTGCATCTACAGTGTCAAATCCTTGTTCTTGTAATTTATAAGCCTTTATTTTGTTCATCAGCCCAATGCCTCGTCCTTCTTGATTCATATAGACAATAACTCCCTTACCGGCTTTTTCAATTTGAGCCATTGCTTTATGTAATTGTTCTCCACATTCACAGCGGCAAGATGCAAATATATCGCCAGTCATACAAGAAGAATGTACTCTTACCAAAATAGCCTCATCTTCTGTCCATTCTCCTTTTATTAGTGCAATGTGTTCTAATCCATTCGATTTTTGCCGAAAAGGGATAAGATGAAAGTGCCCATATTGAGTCGGCATATCCACTTCTTCTCCTTTTTCTACTATTGATTCCATTTTAAGACGATAGGCGATAAGATCTTTGATGGAAATTATCTTAATGCCAAATCGTTTAGATACCTCCATCAGTTGTGGCAGGCGAGCCATTGTGCCATCTTCATTGATAATTTCAATCAAGGCTCCGGCAGGTTGGAGCCCGGCTAAGCGAGCCATGTCTATGGCTGCTTCTGTGTGGCCGGAACGGCGGAGCACTCCGCGTGATTTTGCTCTCAAAGGGTTTATATGTCCAGGACGTCCCAAATCGCCGGGCTTTGTAGCTGGATCAGCAAGAGCTTTGATTGTTGCAGCTCGGTCATGCATGGATACTCCCGTTGTGCAACCTTCTAGCAAATCAACGGTCACGGTGAAAGGAGTTTCATAAATAGAGGTGTTTGTAGAAACCTGCATTTCCAAGTCTAATTCGACACACCGTTCTTCGGTGATAGGAGCACATAGTACACCCCGTCCGTGTGTCAACATAAAATTAACTTTTTCCGTTGTTATTTTCTCAGCGGCGGTAATAAAATCACCTTCATTCTCACGATCTTCATCATCGACTACTATTACAAATTTTCCTTCACGAAAGTCAGCTATAGCCTCTTCTATGGTATTTAACTTGATATCTTCCATTTTGTTTCCTTTATATTCTAATTATTTCTTGTAATTCTTTATTCGTTTTATTGATTAACTTTAAATCCTTATATAAGCGGACTCTAAAGGCCCAGATACGAAAATAATAGACTAATCCGATTGGTAATAATATCCCAGTAAGTATATTGAGATATGGAGTGTTGAACGGACATCTATGAGCATGAACAGATAGAATTGGAAAGTTATTCAGCTCATTTAATACTTTCACATTTTTACTATTGGATAGATTTTCAATAATTATTTCTAAGCTGTCATTAATTGCAATGACCTCTTCATCATTTTCAATTTTAGTCCAAACTGTAAAATAGTTAGGAGCACGTGTTAACCTGTTGTTTGATATATAATCCTCACATTTAACACATAAGAGTTCTAATTTTTCATTTTGCTGTGGGTAGTCCGGATCTTCAATAATGACTTCTTTTTTAGATATATGTCGCATGTCCCGAATGCCAATTACTTTTTTGATCCAGTTTATATACATATCAGCATTGAGTACTACCGAATCATTATTGGACTTATAGGTAAAAAATACCCCGACCGGAGCTAGAATCATTGAACTGATCCACATACCCATCCATACCGGCCATTTGTCATCTCGTGCCATCTTGAATCCAGTAGTGTCAATGATATAATAAATAATGAATATTAATACCGATATCACCACAGGCATACCTAAACCTCCTTTTCGGATAATACCTCCTAAAGGGGCACCAATGAAAAAGAAAATTAAGCAAGCAAAAGACAGAGCAATTCTTTTATGCCATTCCATTTCGTGTCTCCGTATACGGTTGTCTGTTTCTGATGTATTGAAACTTTTAAATCCCCAGTCATTTCCTATATTTTGAGAATTACTTAGTGCGTTTGTGGTCACTCGTTGCTTTTGGAGTAAAGTTAGATTCTTAAATATACTGTCAGTGTTTATGGCTGTTAATTTTTTTGTCTGAATTTTGAGCGTATCTTCTTTTGTTAGATTTTCCTCGAGCCGATAAGCCCCTGCTTTTGCTTCTTTATAAAATGTTCCGCCAATGCTATCAACTCTTAGGTTCATTGAATCTATTGAAGTTTGGATCTGAGCAATATTTTTGCTTTGGTATTGATCGTTCATAAAACTTTCATCCACCATTTTAAAATCATAATTGAATTCTATTATCGAGTGTTTTTCTTTAAAGCTTTCTCGTCTGTATGGCACATTAGTTATAGAGCCACTTTGAGATTTTAGATTTTCAAACATTTCTCCACTATACAGATGTAGATAGAGATGTTGCTTATCTGCAGTCATTTCCAATCGACCAGAATCAGCGGCAATAATATGTGCATTTTCAAACCCATCTGAAAAGTTATAAATCAATATATTATAGAGTACTCCGGTGTCTCTGTTCTTATGTTTTACGTAAAGATTATAGCCTTCAATTTCATCATAAAACACACCTTCGGGAATTTCTAATTCCGGTGACTTTTGTTTCATGGAGATAAGTAAAGTCCAGAGTTTTACCTGTGCTTTAGGAGCAATTACATTTTGAAAATAGAAGGAGGTGCAGCATAAAAAGACACTAAAAATAATAAGGGGACGCATTACTTTAAATAATGATATACCAGCGGCTTTCATTGCTAATAGTTCGTAGCGCTCTCCGAAATTTCCAAAAGTCATCAAAGAAGCAAGTAGAATTGCTAATGGAAGAGCAGTGGGTACCAATGTTAATGTAGCATAGAAAAAGAATTCTCCTAATACACTCATAGCTAATCCTTTGCCAACTAAATCATCAACATATCTCCATAAAAACTGCATCATAAAGATGAAAAGACAGATGAAGAATGTCCCCAAAAAGAGGAGCACAAAGCTTCTAATAATGAATATATCTAATTTTTTTATGCGTAGCATCTTTTTTACTTGTACAATTACTCGGCAAAATTAGTATAAAAAAAGAAGCGTACGCATACTTTTGATTATTTTTATAAATAAAGAGCCTACATTCCACATGCTCTTTTTAGTGTGTCAATCTGAGAATTCCATAATTCTATCTGATCTTTTTTCTCTTCTGTGTCCACATAATCTGTAATTTCTAAAACATAGTCACTGGTAAGCTCATTATAATTCATTTTAAATTCGAAATAACTTTTTTCATCATCATCGTCTAACCAGTGAAACCGAACAAATGAGTTTACCCTGGTCGCTATTAGTTCTGCCTCCCGAATCTCCGTCTTTCCCCATGAAAAAGTGAATTTCTTATCTTGTATTTTGACTCTGTCGGCAAACCAGTCTTCCATGCCGATAGGTGTACTAATTGCATGCCACAAGATATTACGTGAGGTTGCATTTAGGAGATATTCAATATGAATTTTTTCTTTTTTCATTGCGTTTATAGTTATAGTGCGCCAAGATAGATACTTTTTTTTAAATTAGCGTCAACATAAGGTTTTTTTCTATAACTATTCAGCTACCTTTCTAAAATTGAAATGTTTTTTTAAAGCACAAAAGAAGAAAAATATAAGATTATTTTGGAAGTGTCAAACATTTATTTACCTTTGCACCGCATTTGAAAAATGGCGGGATAGCTCAGCCGGTTAGAGCGCATGATTCATAATCATGAGGTCCCCAGTTCAATCCTGGGTCCCGCTACTTCAATACTAAAGCATTTATAGGGCTTCCACCTATGGGTGCTTTTTTTATTAGTTCTAATCTTTATGTTCTCTTCATTATGGATCAGTTTGCATTCTTGGGGGAATGTTAAATCTGTTTTTTTTTATGCATAAATTTTAGCGATTCTAAAAAGGAAAAATTTCATATCCGTCACTCCTCTGAATGAAGCTCTGAAGAATTTG
>JAATGU010000021.1 GCA_015654535.1 Bacteroidales bacterium | reverse complement strand
GTCGTACGACAGTGGCTTCGGGTTCTTTGAATTACCGTTATGGGTTTAATGGGAAGGAGAATGATAATGAAGTTAAAGGGGTTGGCGATCAGATCGATTATGGAATGCGCGTTTATGATCCAAGGGCAGGGAGGTTTTTGAGTGTGGATCCGTTAAGTCCTAAGTATCCAGAATTGACGCCATATCAATATGCAAGTAATAGGCCTATTGATGGCGTGGACCAGGATGGCCTTGAATATATTAGCACAGCAGATGCAAATATTAGTTCTGCCCAAAAGAATAAAGATAATTCCTATACGTTGACAATTGGAGGGTTAACGATTAAATCTCCAGGAATTGTAACATATAATGGTGCTAATTATTATAACTTGGGCAAGAATCTTTATAAAACCAATAAAGGTATAGCGCTATCTGGAACATCTGATCAAAAAATAACTTCATTCTTCGTTACTCCTGAGCAAATGAAAGTTATTTTTCCGGCAGCAAAAGCCGATGTAATTAATGATGTTGCAAGCTCTTTAAACAAGAATATGGCAGATTATGGTGTAGATAACTACCAAAAATTATCTCAGTTTTTTGGACAGGTAGGAGCTGAAACTTATGGATTAAGAGAGTTTGTGGAAGGTAGCGGAAGTTTGTCTAAAAGCTATCAAGATATATGTAGTGAATTTAAAAAAGGAGAGTTCAACGATAATACAGGACCTTATGTTAGGAATCAGGCCAGCTTTGCCAATTGGAGATATCGTTCCGTCGCTGGTAATAGAGGTTTCGAAAGTGGAGACGGTTATAACTTCAGAGGTAGAGGTTTATTTCAACTGACTGGTCGTGGAAACTACGACGACTTTAATAAGTTTTATAATAAAAAATATGGTAGTGGGCCCGATTTTCTCACGAATGCAAGCTTACTTGGCACAAATATGAATTATGCGACTATTAATGGTCTTTGGTATTTTAGTTATCGTGTTGGCACAAAGCTTAATTTGAGTTCGGCAACTGTGAAGGAGGTTACTCTAAAGGTAAATGGTGGAATTAATGGATTAAAAACAAGACAACAATTTTATAATACGGCGTTAAAAGCACTCTATTGATATATGAAAATATTATTATTTTTTTGTGTAATTTTTGCTGTTTGCCATAATTTTTGTTTTGCTCAGCAAATCAAGAGTGATAGCATATGTAACTTTCTTAAAGGAAAGTGGTATGAAGAAAAAGATTCCAAGAGTCGATTGGTTTTCTACAAAGATTCTGTTAGAGAGTATTATAAAGGAAATAAAGATATTTCTATCTTACAATATAGTGTGACAGATAAATGTTGCGACTCAAGTTTGATATCTTCCAAAGGAATAGGCTTTTATTTAAAAGAAACAGATAGAAATGGGAATATATATTGCTATGTAATTATGTCTATTTATCCGGACCTTATTGAATTAGTATATTCAGGAGGTAGGTTTTTGGCTCTTAGGAGAGAGAAAAACTGATCGAAAACTTCTTCCTTTTCGTGGTTATTTAATGGGATGATGGCTGTAAAAATAATAGAAAAGTTTTTTCGGAGGAAAAAGATCAAATAAGTAACATCGCCTTTTGTGTTAGAAGGTATAATGGCAACATTTGTTTGATTTGTTCTGTTTAAGAACATTGGCTGGCCAACCAGATTTGCTCCATACGGCATCAGCGATTGAGCAAAGTCGGGGCCTGCGATCAGTCAGCGAGTATCCGGCAAGCTGTCCCTGTGTACGTCTTAGCCCGTTTGGGATCGAGCTTTCGGGATAGGCAACAGACGCAATTTGCCCGGCGGGACAATGTCGCATAGACCGCAAGTGCCCTTTTGCGAGATCCGTCGTGGCGAAGAGGTGTACAGGGCAGCACTGAGACTCCCCTCCTGGCCATGAAAAGGCAGGAAAAGGAAAGAATCCAACAGTTTCTTAACAATGGAACTACTTTACTAACGTTTACAGAACATCCGGTCATTCTGTAAGCTTCCCCAAAAGTCGCCCACCAGGTTTAGAGAAAAATCTCTAACTTAAATGGCGCAATTATGAAAAAAAGTACGATTTACGGAGACACAGATCATCTCCATTCTTAAGCAGCAAGAAGCCGGTATATCCATCAAGGATCTTGGCCGGGAACATGGGGTCAGCGAAGCTACGATCTATAATTGGAAGGCAAAGTACGGCGGTATG
>JAATGU010000024.1 GCA_015654535.1 Bacteroidales bacterium | reverse complement strand
GTACGGGAAGGCTATTCCCTGCGCCGGGCACAAGGTAATTGGGCGTTTTCATAATAAAGTCCCCGTTCGTCCCGTGCTCTATTCCGTTCTCGCTCAGCTTGAGGTACGAGCCGCCGCCGTTCAGGGTCAGCGTCTTCGGCGTGCTGATCACCACGCCAAAAATCAGCCAACGTAATGTTGCCGGCCTGGGGGGGGGGCTTTGGTTTTTGATCTGGAATACGCTCAATCTCAACAGGCATCGTTACCCTACCAATGCATCAGGCAGGGAACTTATCAGCGTACAACCGCAGCCACACTTGTGTCCCTGAAAGGCAACCGGCACTCCATTATCGAGGTAATCCGAATTCCCTTCGACAATCGTCGTCGGACCATGACCGCTAATTGGGCAGGAGACTTTATCGCCTTTACGGGCCACGCCAATGCCACCAAAAATCATCGTTGCAGAGCCTGACTGGACAGCACCGCCATGTGTGGTTTTATCACCAATACGAATAATTCCTTACATGGCACTTCCTTAATAAACTGTTATAAATACAAAAGGAGTAGCACTCCATATTTGTTACATTTATAAAAAACACTTCCTAAGAAAATGTTTAGGGTAATAAACATCCCTTTCTGAATTATGTTAACACTATCGCACCAGCGAAGCTTGTTGATATAACAAACTGGGGAATAGATGTTATTCAGTTCTTTAAATATTTATTTCCCTTAAGCCTATACTCGACTGAAAAATCTGAGTTTGTACTATAGCAATTTAAAGATATTGAAGAGCTACTAAGTCGCTCTACGTTTTGATATATTGGCGTCATATAAAAACCAAAATCACATTTTTTATCTTGAGGATTAATAATTTGGATTACCTGACCATCATCTTTGCTTAGCACTTTAATTTCATTGATGGCTACCCCATCATTAGCTTGCTTATAAACCCCAACAAAACTATGCTTGTCTGTACTCCCCCAGAATGGGACATCTAGCTCACCATTCTTGCTCGTTATATTAGATTTATCCATGGAGGCAGCTTTGGAGAGTATAACATCTAAGTTGATATTTTTATTTTTCCATTCACCTTTTAAAGTCTGATCATGTTTTGTTATTCTAAAAGGACACTTTGTAGCATCATATTTATCACCTGACACTATATACCTTTCAAAATCTTCCTTGCCGGATATCTCGCACAATACAATATCACCTGTCTTTTCCTTTCCGAACAGCACTATCGGCGAATTATGATGATCGTAATAATAACTACCCTCAAGATTAACGTCACTACCAAAATCATATGACTGAATAGATAAATGCACTGGGTATTTCCCAATGGTCCCAGTGTAGTTATCTACTACATACCAACTTTCACTCGCTTCACTGTAACCACATCCCACAACCCACAAAATAATCGAGGACATTATGAAATTACTCAAACGCACTCTATTTAACCTCTTCTCACTCATTGAAAAGCCTCCAGAAATATTTCCTTATTCATTATGCTTTCAAAATGCTTGCGTCTTTTCTCATAACTATCTGTGTGCAGATTTACTTTAGCTGTTATCTTATCCACAATCGCGCCAGTATTGCCTATATCAGCTATTGAATACAATTCCTCACGAAGCCAAAAGTATACAGCGGATCTAACACAGTAAACCGGACTTTCAATAAGAGATGGGTTACTAACGAAATCAGCGTCATCGCTCCATTGAGTTTTATAATAATCAGAAAAACCTTCGTAATTAACTTTCCCTGTCAGATGCACCCCACCTCTCCCACAGTACCTACTACCATCACCAGATGCTACATTCCCATTCCCCAGCCGGTTTGCATATACACGATTGGCAATTGCAGTTTCATCAGCTAGGGTGGTTATTTTTCCTCCGGATTTCTTATAGGAATATTGTTTTGCTTCATCCGGCTTATTTCTAAAGTATTTAAAATTCGCTTTCAAACCCTCTTCGCTATAATTTAGTCCTTCGACAGGACTAGCAGTCCCTCCCATTTCCTCTCTCACTTGAGCAAAGAAATGATTAACACGTTGAAGTGTATCTAGTTTGTACTTCTCCGCATTATTATTTATTTCATCAGCGAATTGTTGCAAAAATTCTTTCTTAGCAGGAGAACGTAACCCTTCAAATACTTTGTATAGCATATCAACTGTAATGCAGATCTGGCTTTTTGCCCCGATTGCCCCCAAAAACACCACTGGATGCATATGCCACGGCTCAGGCCCCATGCCCTCTACCTGTTTCATCCACGCCATTTTATCAATAAACGACTCGGTATAGGCTTTCCACACCGGCGCATCGGTGGTAAGTGTATCAAGATACCCTTTCCAGAACGTATCATCCTTGCCGTAATACCACTCACTCGGGTGTTTTACGATAAGGCGATACAGATGAGAACGGTAGGAGGGGTTATGTATCGCCTGCAAATATTCGTCTTCTGAGTAATGACCGTCTTCATTTTTATCTATCAGTTCCAGTAAACGCTTGTAGTTATACTGGTTCATTGCGTGACTGCTGCGCGTTTCGTCCTTCGCCGCTTTATATAACTGTTCT
>JAATGU010000065.1 GCA_015654535.1 Bacteroidales bacterium | reverse complement strand
TAGCCTGTTACTACGACCTCATCCAGTGAGGTTACATTCTCAGTCATCATAATATCATGTATCTTGTCTTTTGTATTGACATTTACTTCTTGAGCCTGATAGCCAATGAAGGTCACCACTAAAGTAGCTTTTTCACTATGCAGTTTGAGAGAATACTGTCCGTCAATATCAGTCACAGTTATGCTATTGGTGCCTTTCTCTTTTATGCTTACGCCTGTCATTAGCTCACCTTTTTCATCCGTTACACGACCTTTGATTATAAAATCTTGTGCAAAGGCTGATAAACTTCCTAACAAAAGCATATATAATAGTAGTAAGGCCTTCATTGAGTGGGTTCTTACTCTTTGTAAATTCATCATTGAATAGATTTTAATTAAAATATAAATTAATTTAACATAGTCTGGATAAAGAAAAGCTGACTTCTGAGAAGTTAAGTCAGCTTTTCTCATCCTTAATATATTAGCCTTTTAACTATTATTACATAACAGCTATTTTCATTGTCACAGTTTTCCCGTTTTCTGCAATACGTACTAAATAAATACCTTGAGCTGATACTGGAATCGTAACATTTTCTTTTAGATTATTTTTCTGTGCTATTTGCATTCCGTTTATGTTATATACAGTGACAGTTGCATTTTGTAAACCTGTAACGATTATTTGGTTTGCACTACTCGATACATTGTATGTACGGTCTGATTCTATCGTCTGGATAGCTGTTGGTACTGTTACATTCTTTAACAGAGGGAATGATTTACCTTCTTGAATAGTCCAAATATTTGTGAAATCCCAACCTAATCCCTCATAAGTTGCTTTTTTCTGGAGATCAAGGATCGACTTAGCAATTGATGTAATGTCTGGATATGGAGTATCTATAGGATCTGAAATATCCATCGTAGCATTGTAATAGTTGTTTGTTAATGTGGTCATGCCATTTGTAACGCCACGGCAAACTAACTTACCAGTAGTTCCTCCTTGAATTTTAGTCGCAGCACAAACAGAGTTCGTAAGATTATTACCAGTGGTTTCGAGTAAACAAAGAATACCGCCCGCATTTTTACCACCATTATTAACCACAGGAGCAATTACGGTACCTGCAAAGTATGATTTATCAATAGTACAATTACTCACTGAACCGACAAAACCACCACATTGAGAACTACGAGTCACTACATCTGCATCTACATAGCAATTTGTAATAGTTGTTTGATTACCAGTAGCCTGTGCAGTAAAACCACCTACATGATCATTTCCTTCAATATAGCCTGTGGTATATACTTGGTCAAATGTGCAACCATTACTAACAGCCGTTACAGGGCCTACATTTGAACTACCTACGATATTCACATTTTTTAAACCAAGGTTCTTAAATGTGGCCCCTGAGCTATATCCAAATAAACCGATTTCATTATCATTTGGTGTATTTCTAGTTAATCCGGTAATTGTATGTCCTTGCCCGTCTAAGCCACCAACAAATGGATTAGAATCTGAACCTATAGGAGTCCATGATGCAATGCCACTGAGATCTAGATCGGTATTCAAAATATAGTGTCCTCTTAACTCATTAGATATATTCAAGAAATCTTGAAGAGAATTAATAGGCATATTATTTAAAGCATCTTTGCTAAGTACTGTTAAATTAAATGAAACCGGATCTAAAATAACGTTGGCATTTGTCGTAGTAGGTTCAATTTTGATGGTAACATCACCCGGACTTGCTGCGTAAATGCCATTCATAGGAGCATAATAATAAGCAACATCTTCATTTGAAGATGTCCATTCGATAGTTTCACCTAATGAACCGTAAGCTCTGGCAATATAATTATCTTCTTCTAACATAGGAGCCGTAGGAGCTGTAAATCCTAAGATAGAAGCTTTAACAGGAGTAGTTTGCCATGCCAATACAGGAAATAAATCAGTACCAAGGAATTTCCATTTACTCATATCCCATTTCAATGTATTCGCATAAAAGTTTTGATCGAAAGGATCCGCGCAATCAGCACCCTGACGTTTTGTATCACCGTAATACTGATCATCGGAAGCCACTAGAGCAAGAGTGGAAAGAGAAGTGCCGACCAACGTTTGTGCCCAACCATAGTTATTGGCTCTGGTTATGGTTTCCGAACTTCTTTCATTAGCAAAAATACGGTAAGGGACGCTACCTTGTATATAAGGAGCCAAGCAAAGGTTGTTCTCAATAGAACCTAAACCGGAATCGGTATCAACTAAAGAAACGATACCTGCACTGTTGGTGTTATTTGTAATTACACCGGCAAAATAGTTGTTTGTAATGTTGGCATAGAGCATTACACCAGCTATACCTCCTGTTTGATAACTTCTTGAATGAAGTGTGGCAGAAGAATAGCAATTGTTAATCTCAGTCAAGGCATCAGTGCTTGATTGAGCGGTAGCTTTACCTACAATACTTGCTACGTGGTCACGACCTTCAAGATAACTGTTAGCAACGTAGCATTCTGTGATCGTTGTGGAGTTTGCTTCACCTACAATGGCAGCCACATCAGCGTTACCCACAATATTGGCATCTTCTATACCTAATTTTTTAATTGTGGCTCCTATTGCTGTAGTAAACATAGCCGCTTTATCAAAATTAGCATCGTTGAATGTAAGACCATAAATAATGTGACCATTGCCATCTAATGTTCCGGTAAAACCTGCGATAGGTACCCATGCTTCGGTAAGATGAATATCAGCAGTAAGTTGATAACTGCCCCCTAAATCATTTGCAATGGATTTTAAGCCTGCTTCATCTGAGATAACTGTCTGTCCAAACATAGTGAATGGGACACAACAAAAAAGCACAATAAACGCCAACTTCCGCAATTGTGGAGATAGCATAGAGCTACGAGTCAAATTCTCTGTAATTCTTTTCATGTTTCTTTTTAAATTAAGTTATTAGAAATAATTAAAACTAAAACAAAGGTTGAAATTAGTATCTGTTATTGTACAGAATGTGATAGAACTAATCTCTGCACAAACTTATATAGAAGCGCTCTAAGGGATGTTACTGTACCTGACAAAAACGAGTCCTAAATAATTCTTGGTCGATTAAGATACAACTTTGACCGATTAGGATACAAAATGCATCATCAGAATAATCAATGGAATGTGTCTTCGAGACCTCTGCAACTAATGTTTTTTTTATCTGACAATGATATTCGTTCATTTGATAGGAGTTTTCTTTTATTTCTTGTACAAGAGAAAGATTTTATTTGTACAGAACAATCTTTTCTCTTGTACAAAACAATGCTTTATTTTGTACAAAAACGTATCTATATCACTGTATAGATAAACAGATAGATGTAGGGTAATAAATACTGAGGTGGTGACAAACTACCTAAAAAGAGTTCTTTTATAGGGCTTGGGATAAAGTTTGTCACCCCGATCTACAGGGCGTTTCAGAAGGTACGCCTCTCCTACCCCCCTAAAAACGTCTTGAAGTTTTTGTTTTTTTGAAGAGGTAATTTCACGGTCATATTATACGGTTTCACTAAGATTCTCTTTAGTTATTGGAGTCTTCCTTCTTTAATAGGCGATATTCTCTTGGAGTCATATTGAACTTTTTAGAGAATTCCCGGTAGAAATAGGATCTGTTCATGATCCCCACCTTATAAATAACTTCCTGAATGGAAATATTTGTGGAAACTAATAATTTGGCCGCATAAGAAAAACGATAATCTTTAATAAAATCACTTGGAGACAATTGAGATACTTCTTTAAATTTCCGATAAAACCTTCTCGTGTTCAATCCCATTTCTTCAGCAACGAGTTCTGGTCCTAAAGATTCCTTATCAATATTCTCTTTAACGATCTTCATCACTGATTCCAAAAAGTCTTTATCATCTTGGTGCATCCATTGTCCATCGGATAGTTCGTAAGCACTTTCGGGAGAATTATAATATGTTTTCAACACTTGTTTATTAGAGACAAGGCGATCAACCAAGCCTCGGAGTATGGAAGACGAAAACGGTTTGGTCAAATAGGCATCTGCACCATTTGCCAAACCTTTTACCTGATCCTCTTCCGTATTACGGGCAGAGATTATAATCAGAGGAATGGTGCAGGTATATTTATTTGCTCTGATTTGTTTAGTCAGGTCAAAACCATCCGTTCCGGGCATCATAATATCAGTAATAATCAATACAGGAGTTTGCTTTTCAAGTATATCCAAAGCCTCTTTTGCATCATATGCTTTCAGTACTCTATAATCAGTAGATAAGATATCCGAAACCAGCCAAACAATATCCTTATTATCATCAATGACTAATATGGCCGGCTTCAATGAAAACTGCTCATCTTCCTTTTCTATTTGCACATTTATAGTATCTGAATTACTTAACACTTCATCTTGCTTTACTAGCGATTGGGACAAAGAATCAGTAATAGGCAATAATGGAAAATCGACTAAAAACTCAGTATATTTATCAATTTCACTTTTCACTTCAATTTGTCCATGTAATAGCTGAACCATACTATAACAGATAGCTAATCCAAGTCCATTTCTCGACGCAATATCCCGGTAGGCATTTTTATCCATGTTATCCAGAATTCGATACCGGTCAAATATCAATCCTAACTTCTCCTTTTCTATGCCTTTCCCTGTATTGTAAACTAAAACTTTGAGAGTTTCCCCTTCAACAGATATCGTTACTTTAATGTTTCCACCTTCAGGAGTATATTTAAAAGCATTTGAAATTAAATTAATTAAAATCTTATTCATGCAAGAGATATCCGTATTCCAGTATAATTCATCGGGAACTTTCACTTCAAAAGTAATATTACTTCGTTCGGCAGCCTCTGTAAAAGACATCACCTGATCGGCCACAAGCTCTGATATAGATACTTTCTCAATATGGGAAAGACCGAACCCTGCCTCTTCAATTTTTCTAAAATCAATAATTTCCTGTATCAGTTTATTCAGATGTTTGGCATTGTTCAGTAAAACCGTAGCATATTTCTGTATATACGCATCTGATTTATTATAGGACAGAATGCGCTCGCAAATGCCATGTATAAGTGTTAGCGGAGTACAAAATTCATGCGTTATATTGGTGAAAAATTTAAGTTTAGCATCATATAATTCTTCTTTCTTTTGCTCCTGTAGCTTATGAACCAAATCTTGTCTTTTCTCTTTTATCTTTCTCATTATAAGCAATATAATATATGAACATAATAAGATAAAGAGGATAGAATAGATTATGCGCGCCACTGTGGTTAAATACCAAGGATAGAGGATTGTAATGGGCAATGTATAGTATTTAGTCTCCGAATCAAACACATCACTCTTATATTTTACTTTTAATACATAATGACCAGAAGGTAAATCAGTAAAAGTGGCTTCATTCAAGCTGTGAGAATCCGTCCACTCCGTACTATAATTTTCAAGAAAATAAGAATATTCAAAATTAGGACCATTTATATAATCAAGCGCAACAAATGAAACAGCAAATGAATTTACTTTTGCAGGTAGTTCAAGGTGTTTGTCATCGCCAACCAAATAATCATAGATATTTTTCTTTTCACCAGAAATCCTTAATCCTGTAAAAAAAACTTTCGGAGAAAAGCCTGTATGATCAATCACACCGGGTTCAACCCAAGATAATCCATTGATGCCTCCAAAAAAAAGTCTTCCTGTATAAGGACAATGATAATAGGCATCATCACTAAATTCAACTACAGTTAACCCTTCTCTATAATAATAGTTATGAGAGAAATTATTTTGAGGGTTATATTTTATCAATCCCTTATTGGTACTTAACCAGATGCATCCGTTATCATCTTCAAGTATACCATGGATCATATCATTTAAAAAACCATTCCTGCCATTCACATTTTTCAAATAAGAACGTCCATCGGAATAAAATTGCATCTTAGTTAATCCGGAACTCGAACCGAAATAAAAAGTAGAGTCATTGCTCAGATAGACACATAATATATCATTAATGGCAGAGACATTTTCATCATTTAGTGAGATAAACTTATACTTGTTTGTCTTTGTATCAAAACGTATGACTCCATAACCTCCACGGCTGCCAACCCAGATCGTTGATTTGCCATCATTTGCCATGGAAAAGAATTCATTAGAAACACTAGGGCCTTTTTGAAATACAAAATAGCGAATTGACCTGACTCGGATTGATGGTGAATTTCCTTGGATAACAACTTTCAGTAACCCTTTACCCGCGGTAGCCATCCACAAGGTAGTATCATTTTCCTCATATAAAGAATGCACATAATTTATACTAACTCTGGTTTTATTAATTACAGAATGAACTTTATTATCTGCATAAGAGAAGTAAGAAAGTCCCGGACCATCCGAAGCCATCCAAAGAATATTCTTAAACCGGCTCCCCACTAATGCATAGACTTGATTATTTGATAGACCAGACTCTGTTGTGTAATGAGAAATATTAGCCAAAGGGATTCTATCCTTTGGCACCTTATCATAGTCACGCACACGGATAACTCCGTCACCTTTAGTTCCAAACCAAAGATTATTGTATTTATCCGTATATATAGACCGTACAGGTTTAGTTACTCTTAGTGGCAACCAGTTTAGCATGATACTACCAAACATTTCCTGATCTTTATAATACATAAGAGCCCCTTGCCCATCAGACCCAATCCATACCACATCTTGATTGTCGTCCTTATACATATAAAATACACCGGTATTCATTTCGATGATTTCTTCCTGATATTGCTTGTTCGCAACTAGTTTTATGGTCCCGTTCCCTTTAAAAGCGACTAGAACATCGTAATGATAAGATACGATCGATGAGATTGCCCCATATTTTCTAATCAAAGGATTCATGTCACGAATAAAACTTTTTTTCTTTCGGGCGATGTCATAAACGAACAACATACCATGTATATCCACAAAATGAATAAATCCATTTCCATAAAATACATCTTGAATAGCCACATTATGAATGAAAGCATTCTGTACGTGTAAACGCACTTTTTTGAAATCCTTTTCCTGGGGATAATTAGAAGTAATATTCCAAATCTTATTTTTTGAAGTGAAGATCCAAAGAACTTTATTTTCATCTAAAAAGAGTGTTTCAATATCTCCGGGACTAATGCCTTTTAAAGGAAGCTCCCGGAAACAATGTGTATCAGTATCATAGTATGATAAATAATTCCTTTTTCCTACTAACCACGTTAACCCTTCTTTATTTGAAGCCATCCTGCAAGAATCTCTATACTGAGTATAAGTTTCTACTACTTTGCGTTGACGAAGAGAGAATTTATTCACTCCTAAATAGGTGGATATCCACAAACAATCATTATCTGCGTCAGCAATTCTTTGAATTATATTGCTGGAAAGACTATGCTTGTCACCAAATTCAAGACGGTAAACCTGAATGTTTTTACCATCATACATATTTAAGCCATCATAAGTACCAAACCACATAAATCCGTTATGATCCTGATGTATATATAGCACTGCACTATTAGATAGTCCATCCTTATTATCTAACTTGCGTAAATTATAAGATGCATTTACAAAGGATATATTTACTTGAAACAGTAGAATCAATAAAAGGAATAGTCCATGCTTTTGAGGGCTCATAATACACTTGGTTTTGATTTAACAAAAGTCATGTTTCAGCAAACGTTCGTTCATCAAAACATGTTTTCCAAACAAAGATATGAACTAAATAATTATCAGCAAAGAAACTTTATCCATTTATTTATTTTAATTAAATTATTCTTTTTTCTAAAAAAAATCAAAAATACAAGGGAAATACAACATAAACAGCCAACTATTTCATAAAAAAGTAAAAAATACAGCTTCTATTTTGTTACTATAAAAAAACTATAAATAGACGGGGCGAGATATCAAACAATTCTATATTAAATTAATGTTGAATAAGAGTTCTCTCTTTTTGATAAAGTTTGTATCCTAATCGATCAAAATTGTATCTTAAATGACCAAAAGTTACTTAGGATACTTTTTTGTCAAGTATAGTAACATTTTTTAATTTGCTTCTTTATAAATTTGTATTTAATATTTAGTGTTAATAAAATACTAAGTTAAACCTTTGCGTTATTCTATCTAATACTTTATAAAAAACATGAACTGGAAATTGATATTTATTATGCCTTTTTGTTGCGTTCCGTTAACAATATTTGGACAAACAGTCCTTTCAGTTGTGACAGGGAACAAAAACTATGTAACAAACCAGTCACCACTGATTGAGACACCGTTTACTCCGTTGCCTCTTAGTGTAGTAAAAGCGGATGGTTGGCTACTCAAGCAACTGGAGCTACAGAAGAATGGATTGACCGGTTTTGCAGAGGATTTGTACAATTCTTCAGAAGACTTAGGCTCTAAGAGCGATTGGTTGGGTGGGACCGGTGATAGTTGGGAACGAGTTCCGTATTATGTAAAGGGTTTAGTCGCATTGGCGTATACGTTACAGGATGATGCTCTGATTGCAAAAGCCGGAAAATGGATCAATTGGTCTTTAAATAGTCAGCAAGCTGATGGATATTTCGGTCCTGCCGGCAATAATGATTGGTGGGCGCGTATGCCCATGCTGTATGCGATTCGCGATTTTTATGATGCGACAAGTGACGCCCGAGTCATTCCATTTATGACAAAGTATTTTCAATACCAGCTTAATAATATTGATAGCCGCCCTCTTTCTTCGTGGTCAAAGTCACGTGCAGGAGACAATATTGAGATAATTTTTTGGCTTTACAACCACACAGGAGACTCTTTTCTACTTACTCTTGCCGATAAACTTAAAAACCAAGTTTATGATTGGACTGATATTCTGACCAACAACAAATTCATGTACTTTGAATCCGACTTTCAGCCTAAACATAATGTGAACGTTTCACAGGCTATGAAAATGCCGGCTATCTATTACCAAAAATCGCAAACTATAGCCGACAAAGAAGCATTCACACTGGGGCGGGAGCATTTATTGTGCGATCATGGCCAGCCGGAGGGAATGCAATCAGGAAATGAGATGGTAGGAGGTAAATCTGCAATGACAGGTCTTGAGATGTGTAGCATTGTTGAGCAGATGCAAAGTTGTGAAACGGCACAAATAATATTAGGTGATGTTTCTATTGGCGATCAGTTGGAAAAATTGGCTTTCAATGCATTACCGGGAGGGTTGAGTAAAGATATAAAAGGATTGCAATATTACACACAGGCTAATCAGGTGAAAAGTCAATACGGGAACTACAATTTTGCACAAGAGTACGATAATGCATTGTTGCCTGGTGCCTGGTCAGGTTACGGATGTTGTCGCTTCAATTTTCATATGGGTTGGCCTTATTTCGTAAAAACAATGTGGGCTGCCACTAATGATAATGGTCTGGCGGCGATGGCTTACGGTCCCAGTCATCTGACAGCAAAAGTCGGAAACGGAGTTGATGTCACAATTAATGAAGAAACTAACTATCCTTTCGATAAACAACTGAATTTCATTTTAACAACTACACAATCAGTTGATTTTCCGCTAAAATTGCGTATACCTGCCTGGTGTGAAAATCCCCAAATAGAGGTAAATGGTGTTTCGCAAAATGATATTAAATCGGGGCAGTTTTTTAGTATAAATCGTACTTGGAGCAATAATGATAAGGTAGTAATGCATCTTCCAATGCATCTAAAATTAAACGATGAGGTAAATAATTCAGTTAGTGTTGAGCGAGGCCCACTTGTCTATTCTCTTGAAATTAAAGAAAACTGGGTAGCACGAAATGATTTTGGAAATGGTTTTAAAGAATACGAAGTTTTACCACTTTCAAATTGGAATTATGCACTTGTTTTAAATAAAAGCAATCCCGAAGCATCAATTCAAGTTAATAAAGGGATCATGCCGGAAAATCCATTTGTCCAAGCAACTACTCCAGTGACTTTAACCATTGGCGCAAAAAAAATTCCATCGTGGGAATATGCCTTCAATGGTCTGTTCGCTTGCGATCCACCTTATGGTCCTGTTGAAACAAACGAAACGACTGAACAAATAACTTTAGTTCCCTTTGGTTCAGAAAATCTCAGAGTAACCTGTTTGCCCGTGGTCGGTACACCAAATAAAGTAACAACAACTTTTCAAGATGACTTCACAGATGGTGATCAGGTTGACTGGGTTAATTATGGCGGTAGCTTTTTAGTGCAAAATGGAGAATATGTTGCAACTAACGTAGAAGGTCGCCCTGGTTCGAAATCAATACAATCATCAACCTCCTTTTCTGATTTCACTTACGATGCCAAAATACAAGTGGGGAATGTCGGTGATGGTGGAATTATGTTCAGAGCCCGCAAATTCTCATTGGGTGCTGATGAATATAATGGTTATTATTTGGGTATAAGTGCTGCAAATAAAAATATAGTCTTGGGTAAAGCCAACGGTGGGTGGAGCTCTCTGAAAACTGTGGCAATGGATATTGTAGCCAATCAGTGGTATCAGGTCAGAGTTGTAGCTGAAGGAACAAGCATAAAGATCTACATAGATGATATGAAAACTCCAAAGATTAATTTTACTGATGCTTCCTTTTCGTCCGGTTCTGTTGGTGTGAGAACCTACAATGCCGTTACCCGATGGGATGATATCTTGGTAACCAGTTCATTAGCTAATAGTGTAAAAGAAGTGAAAACTTCGGGAAATATAAGAATTTATCCCAATCCTACTCATGGTGAATTTGAAATTGAGGGTTGTAACTCTGAAATTTCAGATGTTAAAGTCTGCGATTTAACGGGTAAAGTACAGAAAACGTTCGAAGGCAATTGCTCTGAATATGATGTAAGTACACTTGCTAAAGGGACATACCTCTTACAAGTTAAAGCCTTTCAAAAAAAAATAGTCTCAAAATTAATTATTGTAGAATAATTTATTAAAATTTAAAAAGCATTATGTATATCAGATATCCGATAAATAGTATGAAAACCATACGATCATCAAAGAAGATGAAAAAAAGTTTGTATCTTTGTTATTATCATTTTAATCTTTTACCTATGAAAAAAACAGTATATACCATTTTAGCATTACTATTCTTATCCGGACCACTTTTTGCTCAAAAGAAGGAGGTGAAAAAACCTATTATTGAAGCAAAAGACAAAAAAGGGACTAAATCGTTTTCTTTATCTAAACAATCAACATCCAATACTCCAAAAGAAAAAACAGTATTCCAGACAGACAGGGAATGGAGGGCAGAGACAGATAACAGAGGAGATGTTGCCATTATATACGGTACAATGGATCGTCCCGGGATGACTTTTGAACAACGGGTTCAATCTTGGAGAGACAAGGGGTATAGTACTCATTTTATGACGGGCATTGCGTGGGGAGAATATAAAGATTACTTCACCGGACAGTGGGATGGCAAGAAAAATCATCTAAGAGAAGGACAAAAAACTATGCAAGGAGATACTATTTGGCATGGAAGACTTATTCCTTACATCGTTCCTACCTCAGATTTCATAAAATACATGGAAGAAAAGCATATAAAAAGAGTGATTGATGCTGGAATCAGTGTAATTTATTTAGAAGAGCCGGAATTCTGGGCACGAGCTGGTTACAGTGATGCATTCAAAGATGAATGGGTTAAATATTATGGTTTCCCTTGGCGCCCACAACATGAGTCACCCGAAAACACCTATTTAGCTAACAAACTCAAATATCATCTCTATTACAATGCTTTGAAAGAAGTTTTCACTTATGCCAAGAAATACGGAAAAAGTAAAGGAATGGATGTAAAATGTTATGTTCCCACACATTCTCTGGTTAATTATTCTTCCTGGCAAATAGTTAGTCCGGAGGCGAGTCTGGCTTCTTTGCCATGTGTTGATGGTTACATTGCCCAAGTATGGACAGGAACTTCACGTGAACCGACATTTTACAATGGAAAGAAAAAAGAACGCGTCTTTGAAAATGCATTCCTTGAATACGGTTCTATGCAATCAATGGTTGCTCCAACCAAACGAAAAATCTATTTTCTAACCGATCCTATCGAAGACAGATCTAAAGATTGGGAAGATTACAAACGAAATTATCAAGCGACCTTCACTGCTCAGTTATTATTTCCCATGATTGCCGACTATGAAATTATGCCTTGGCCGGACAGAATATATACAGGCTTATATAATAATCCTAAGACCGATAAAAAAGAACGTATTCCCCGTTATTACTCTACTCAAATGCAAGTCATGATTAACGCTCTCAATGAGATGCCAGTATCATCCAATAGAGTAAACGGTTCACATGGTATTGGTGTATTAATGGCCAATTCGTTGATGTTTCAGCGGTTTCCTGAACATACAGGCTACGAAGACCCTATGTTTTCTAATTTCTATGGACAAACATTGCCGTTGATTAAACGTGGCATTCCGGTAGATATTATTCATATGGAAAATTTACAATATGCCAATACTTGGGATGGATTGAAAGTCTTGATTATGTCATATGCCAACATGAAACCATTATCTGAAAAGACACATTCCTATATTTCTAAATGGGTTAAGAATGGAGGCACATTAGTTTATTGTGGAAAAGATATGGATCCTTATCAAGGCGTTATGGAATGGTGGAATACGGGTAGTTTGAAATACAAAACGCCATCTTTACATCTGTTTAAACAATTGGGAATTGCAAATAATCCTCAGACGGGTAAATATCACTGTGGCAAAGGCACTATATTCGTTATACGTGAAGAGCCTAAAGATTTTGTACTAAACACGGGAGGAGATAAAGTTTTTTTCAAGACAGTAAAAGATGCATATGAGAATACAGTAGAACCGAGACAGTTAACAGAAAAGAATGATTTTTATCTGGAACGCGGACCGTATATTATAGCAGCTGTTGTAGATGAAAATACAAATAGCGCACCTCTTATCATTAAAGGATCCTATATTGATCTCTTTGATCCAACCCTTCCGGTTGTGCTTCAAAAGAGCGTCAATCCAGGAGAACAAACTTTTTTATACGACCTCTCAAAAGTGACCAATGTCAATAAACCTCAGGTATTGTGTGGGGCTGCCCGCGTATACAATGAATTATACCAAGATAATTGCTACTCCTTCACAGTAAAGAGCCCGATTAATACAACAAATGTCTCTCGTATCTATTTACCTATAGAGCCAATTAAGGTTATTGTTAGTGATAAAAGTGGAGCGATTATTGAAGCAAAAAACTCATGGGATAAAATATCAAAAACCTGTTTATTAGAATTTGAGAATAGTCCGGAAGGAATAAAGGTTATGATTCAAATGAAAAAATAAAAATTATATAGCTAAAAAACTTCTTTTCATTTTTAGGTAGTAAAGTAGAGAATGTTAAAAACATAAAGGTAAGAATGACTATAAATTTATTGTTACTGAATATTGCATTCAACATTGTATGCTTTTCACCTGAAAATGAAAAAAAGAATGTAAAGACAAATTCTCCATATCTTTAATTTGATGTTCCTGTATTTAATTACAATAATAATAAATAATTAACACACTGAAAGGATTGTTGGGGTAATGAAGTATTTTAATTCTAATAAGGCATCATCAGAAATTGATTACCAAAAATAGCGAGAAATAAATTCAAGCGTTTCTGTAATATTTTCGCGCCAATAATTCCATGTATGACCTCCTCCTTTAATGCTAAGTTCATGTTGAACATCTTTATCTGATAATGCCTGATGCAAAAGTAAACTTCCTTTTAATAAAAAGTCTTGGTCACCACAACTTATTCGATAGTGTACTGTCGACAATTCCATCTTTGATTTAGTCTCAATAATTTTTAATATGGAGTTTTTATACCAGTCCTCAGTGAGTCGTTCGTTACCTTTAAGATTGAAACCGAATATATCCCCAAAAACAATATTCCATTGTTTATCATCATAAGTAATTATATCATTATCATCATGAATGCCTGGGCTAAGGGGAGCTGAAGCAACAAAAAGATCAGGATATTTCAGACTATATAGCATACATCCCCATCCTCCCATTGAATGTCCGGTAATACCTCTACTCTCCTTTTCTTTCTTTATGCGGTATCTGTTTTCTATTGATGGTATAAATTCTTTAATGAAAAAGTCTTCATACATATTTTTATCATTGTAAGAATTAACATACATAGAAGTTCCGGCATTGGGCATAACAATAATTATTGGAGGAATCTTCCCTTCTTTGATTGCTCTATCTGCATATTGACCAATGCATCCTTTATGTATCCACGTAGTATGATCATCTCCATAACCGTGAAGCAAATAGATAACCGGATATGTACTATTGTCAGAATTATAACTTGGTGGAAGATAGATAGAGTAACTAACCTCTTGTTGCAATATATTGCTCTTCAAGTTATTCTGTTCAATTGTCATTGCATTTACCTGAAATACACAAGAAAAGAGTATCAGATTTAATAAATATTGATAATTCATATTCCAATAAATTATATTATTTTTTAATTGTGATCTATAGGTAAAGTTCAGAAGTTCAATTCCCTGGTTTCAGTAATCTTACTTCTACTATTTTAGGAGTAATATATCCTGGCAAAGCGACAAACTTCACCGTTAGTTCTTTTTGTTGTTTCAATTCTCCGGGTAAAGAATACAGAGTACTACCGGATTCTTTGCCTGATGTATTACTTGTTTGAGTTATATCATCAAGCTTCACGCCATTAACCCAGACTTCAAACTTACAATTTTGGTCCCAGTCACGAAATATAATGGAGATGGAAGACAGTGATTCATTTCCTACATTTTTAAATCGATAGCTGAACCATCCTTTAGCCTGACGCCAATGAACGTTTTCTATAATTCCTATAGAAGAATTCTCACTCTGAATAAAATGATCGGATTCTGGCTGTTGCTCTCCGCAAGTTACTTTATCCACAGTTATTGCATCTGACTTAATTCTTTCAAGTTCCTTCTGTTCCGTACGTTGAAGAATATCTTTAAATCCTTTGGTGGTAGCTTGCTGCCAGTAAATTATGTAGCGTGATTCATAAATGCAAAAGAAAGGAACAAGTTCCATTGTTTCGTTTTTATTAGCCTGATAAAGATTACTAAGTGTAAAGGTCATTGGTTTACCGGGGACAGGTTGAACTAATGAAGCAATCTTATCTGAATCAGATACAATCATCGGCAAATTATTCAAAGGTACTTTTGGACCTTTGGCAATGTGTCCACCTCTACTATCATCAGCAAAAAGTCCTTCTTGCTGAGGTCCATCAGTTTTGGCTGCCAATACAATAGGACCATGAAGTATGGAATAATAGTTTGATTTATCCGGTAATTGTTCCACAGTTGTTTGCATAGGGACCTTTATTTCCACCACATCACCTTTCTTCCATTTTCTTTCAATAGAAACATATTCTCCCGGTTGTGCTGTTATATTTTGATTTCTACCATTGATTATAACCTGAAAGGCTCCTGCAGCAACCCACTGCGGATAACGAAGTTGCAAGATGAAAGTCTTTCTTTTTTCAGGATTAATAATCAAACGAATATTTTCCTCATTTGGGAAAGTAGTTTCTTGTATCACTTCAGTTTTCATCTCCGTCCAATTCAAACGAGAGGGTATAAAGAGATTCACGTATAGCTCTTTATCTGTATGCGCATAAATCATCTCTCCATATTTGGCCTGATTTTCCATACCTGAACCCACACAGCACCAAAAACTGGTCTGCGGTTGCGAGTAAACACGATAATGCCCGGGGCGAACTGGCGTAAAATAAACAAAACCACCTACACGGGGATTTTCCGTACTAAGGATATGATTATAAAGGGCACGTTCATAATACTCAATGTATTTGTCATCCTTGCTGGTTAAATACAACTGTTTGGTAAGTTTCAGCATGTTATAGGTATTACAAGTTTCAGGGCCTTGTTCACTTTCAATAACCTTGCTAAAATCATCCACCGGATTAAAATGCTCTTGTACACTATTTCCTCCGAAACAGACAGAACGACGATTGACAACCGTATCCCAAAAGAAACGGGCGGCCTCGCTCCATGATTGATTACCTTCAATATCAGCAATACATTTGAAACCTATAATTTTCGGTATCTGTGTATTTGCGTGCATGCCCGTCAGTTTATCTTCCTTATTGAGCAACGGTTGCAGAATAAATTGATGTGAGAATTTATGCGCCAGCTGCAAATATTTCTCATCTCCTGTAATAGCTGCGACATTGGCAAAAACCTCATTTAGGCCGCCATGCTCACTCTTTAATAATTCCTGAATCTGTTCATCACTTAGTTTGGAGACAAGTTGAATAGCCCAATCGGTCATCTTTATCAACATCTCCTTTGCCTCCTCATTACCTGTATAAAGCCAGGCATCACACAGACCTGCATATACTTTATGTATATTGTAAAGTGGTACCCATTTTTTGTTCAGCTCAAAGGGACTAGCCTTTATTTCTCCCCGGGAAATAGCTTCCCATAATGCTTTACTACCTGGTACGCCACCAATATATCCATTGCCCGCGCTATCCTGACATCGTTTCCATTCAGAAAGCATGTAATCCAAACGAGCTTTTATTTCTTGATTTCCTGTTGCAGCATACATTAGTGAAAGAGCCGAGACATAATGTCCTCCAATATGTCCATCGAGTCCGGTATTCTCCCAGTTGGGATAGCTCTCAGCTTTGGGGGTCAGACCTGCTTCCCGAAGATAAGGAGCAAGAAGCCGATTTGGCTCTAATGCTAATAAATATTGAATATCCAAATCTTCCGCATGTTTAAAAGGGCTATCCAATAATCGCACATTCATCAACGGGAATGCCTCTACAGGAGCACTTATTTGTGCTTTAACAGGTAAATAGTCAATAAGTGACAAAAATAATATTTTAAGAACTAATACTTTATTTTTCATGACTTATATTTTTTTTTAATAAATAAATCATTTTAGCTTCACTGTTATTCTTTTTCCGTTATACGAAACTTTCTTTATTATTTTAGTAATAACATTATCTCCGGTTCCACTTTTTTTATCAACCAATACAATATTAAACTCATGACCCTTTAGCATATTCATAAAATGGCCCTGACGCTCTCCGATAGTAAGTGTACTGGTCCGTTCATTCCATTGCATCGGTATTATTGTATATGATCCGTTCTCATAATTATAATTATCCGTTTCATCCTCGTAAAGATCAAATTTTCCATCGGCCCCTGCATAGATGCGTAATTCCAGATTATTCCATTTTTTCTCCGAGCTAAATTGTACCTTTGGCCCCCAAGGAAGAATCGTTCCAGCTTTCACATAGAGAGGAATGATATCAATAGGCACTTCTTTTAAGACTGTCTGACCACCATTAAACTTCTCACCTGTCCAGAAGTCATACCAGATGGTACCTTCCGGCAAATAAACAGACTGCGTCTTTGTCTTACTAAAATCCTCCGTATCTACATCATTATTGCGGGTTACATACATTGGGCTCAGCACCGGAGCAACAAGGAACGACCGGCCAAACATATATTCATTGTTTATGTTGCACACTTTCTTGTCTTCTGCAAAATCCATGAAAAGGGCACGCATAAAGGAACCTCCTTTACTGGTTATATTCCAAGCTGTGGAATACAAATAAGGTAACAATCGATAACGGAGATTGATATACTTTTCCTGAACATCAAATGCCCAGTCACCCCTATTGCCAAACTGATAAATCTCTCTTGGAGTATCTGTTCCGTGTGAACGCATCATCGGAGTAAAGGTTCCGAACTGCATCCAGCGGACATAGAGTTCATGAAAAGTTTTATCCTTCACTCCTCGTTTAAAATTCCTTTCGGAAAAAAAGCCACCAATATCAGTGTTCCAGTAAGGAATACCGCAAAGAGAGAAGTTTAGTCCGGCAGGAATTTGCTTAGCAAGAACGTCCCAGCTAGACGTAATATCACCCGACCATGTGTTGGCCGCATAACGTTGCTGACCAGCAAAAGAAGAGCGGGTAAGAATACAAACTCGTTTATCAGAAGTAGTTGCCCGCTGGTGCTCATACACTCCCTTATTGGTCATCAACGGGAAAGCATTGTAAACAGTACGAAAAGAACCCAAATAAGTAGGCTGATCGAAATCTTGTTCCTTCACATTCAAATGATCTGGTTCTGTTGAATCAAGCCACCAAGCATCCATTCCTAAAGAGAAAACTCCTTTATTCAGATAATTCCAATAAATATCCCGAGCGGCAGGATTGAAAGGATCATAAGGCTTAACTCCGGCATTAGGTGGCCATGTATCAAAATCCAGCAACATTTTCTTCTCCTTCATCTCTGCAAACTGTTTGGTATCTGGCCCGAAGGATGCCCAAACGGAAATCATCATGTGTACATTCATCTTGTGCACCTTGTTGATCATTGTTTTAGGATCCGAATACTTAGGATTATCGAAGCTCATGGCATTCCAGTTGCTATCAGGACCCCAATATTGCCAATCCTGAATAATGCCATCCAATGGAACTTTTAAGGAACGATATTTCTCAACAACCTCTACTGGTTCCTCCTGAGACTTATAACGTTCACGACTTTGTAAAAAACCGTATGCCCAAAGGGGTAACATCGGAGATTGTCCGGTAAGATCACGCATCTGCGTCACTACTCCATCTCCATTTCCTCCGTATAAAAAATAATAGTCCGAACAATTACCCAATGACTCAAAAGACATCTCTTGCGGATTATCCAAAAAAGTAGTTGGAGAATAGTTATCCCAAAAAAGACCATAACCCTTTATAGATTGGAAAAATGGGATGCAGACTCTCGTATTATTATTACGAAGCAAAATTTTTTCTCCTCGTTGAATGAGTTTCCCATTTTGTTGTTGTCCCAATCCATAAATAGCCTCATCCTTATCGAGCAAGAAACCTTGACGAACGATATAGCTATCTTTATCAACATCTTTTATAGGAGTAAACTGAGTACCATAGTCTTTTTCCGTAAACAAAGGATTGTTTTTTTTGTCAACAAATGAAATTTTTCCTGTCACGGTGTTCAAAGATACATTAATACAATTTGTAGACAAATAAACCACATCATCTTGAACGGACGACTGATACTTTACCATCTCGGGTTGTTTCACAACAGAGAGACTTTGCTTGTTCAGCGCAGTAAATTCAGGATACTTTACGATCCTAACAATGGAAGGAGCATAAAACTGAACTTCTATTTCCATACCCTGCGTTTGTATTTTTACTCCATTTTGAGTTTTTTCATAATTATGTGCATAGACTGAAGATGCAGCTAAAAGGACAAGTGTGATCAATAAATCTTTCTTCATAAAATAATAATTTAATGAAGAGGTTGTCTAAAAAGATATACCAACTATCTTTGAAAACAACCCCCTCTTTATTAAGATTAATAACCTGAATTCTGTTTCAGATTAGAATTAGTTCGCAAAGCACTTTCCGGAATTGGATACAGATTACGATAGCTTTCACTCTTGTCATGAGAAAACCATGATTTAGTTGTAAAGGCATCAAAACGAATCATATCCTGACGACGACGACCTTCCTGAGTAAATTCCCAACCAAGCTCATCCAAAAAGCGGCCATATTTGATGTCTGCACCGCCCTCATGAGTCGCAACAACCAGATTGTCACGACGTCCGTAGTCATAGCCACTGCCTTCCATCAACTGTGCACCAGTAACGATAGCCTTTGCAGGATTATTCTTGAAGTTACGCTGACGAACCTGGGTAACCAATGTGGCAGCTTCATCAGCCATTCCCAAACGAAGTTGGGCCTCTGCCTTCATCAACAGAATATCAGCGTAACGAAACAAAGGCCAATCGTTACTCAAGCGATTGGTAATACCCATAGCATACTCAAACTTACCCCAACGATAGCCGTGATATTCCTGGGAATTATCAATACTGGGCACTTCATTAACATAGTTCAAAGGAGCACCTGCATCACTTCCCATTGTGCAAAACAGAGAATCGCCGGAAGAAGTATATTGCTGTCCTTTGATAAAGCAGTCGGCCAGACGAGCATCGTCCGAATCAAAAGAACTGATGTACTGAGGTATAC
The DNA here is from genome assembly GCA_015654535.1 of Bacteroidales bacterium. Classification (GTDB taxonomy): domain Bacteria; phylum Bacteroidota; class Bacteroidia; order Bacteroidales; family Bacteroidaceae; genus Bacteroides. Next base: position 35,639 of record JAATGU010000065.1, on the reverse strand, counting down.
AACAAACGCCACCCCATGGAGAACTCTCAAAGTTATAGGTAGCCTGATTCTCGGATTGCAGAGTATACATGTGGAAGTCGAATGCGTTCCAATCGGTTACGTAAGTCGCGTCAAATGGCAGGGCAAAGATAATCTCCTTAGAATTTTCATTTTCAGTGATAAACACACTACTCTGTTTAGCTTCCAATTCATACTTGCCACAATTGATAACCTTATCACAAGCATCAATACATTTCTGAAAATCTGAATGATTGCCATCGGAGAATATCTCAGAATTCAAGTACATCTTGGCCAACAAAGAATAAGCAGACCATTTATTGAAACGGCCATAATATTCAGTGTTAACATCTTCGCTCAGTTTATCTATATTATCAGTAATTTCCTTAATAATAAACTCATAGACTTCATTACGGGTGTTCTGCTCTGGTAGATAACCGTCAGGAACATCAAAACTAGTAACCAAAGGCACATTACCAAACAAATCTACCAAAATATAATAGTAGGAAGCACGAAGGACTTTAAGCTCTGCAACAACTGTCTCCTGCTGATCAGGAATACTGATTTGACCCGATTCAATCTGATAGAGCACACGATTGCAAGCATTCACACCTACATAGGTGCGGTTCCATGACTGAACGCACATATCATCTTCAGATGTCCACTTATGTTGATGCATACGTTTATAGATACCACCATCTACCCAACCATTTGGACGGGCAGGAAGGACATCCTCATCAGCTGATAACATCTGAGCTCGCGCAACACCATTCCACAACAATAACGTCTGACGCCAAGGTACATAAGCGGCGCCCAACAAAGAGCCTAAATCATCACCAGTAGGCGTAAATTGCTCAGCGAGAATATCATGATAGCTTTTATCTTCCAATTCTGTGCAGCTCTGACATACAAAAAATGCCGATGCCAGGCCTAAAGCTAATATTTTTGTTTTCATATTCATTCAATTTAAAAGTTAGAAAGTGATACTTGCTCCCACTGTATAAGAGCGGATATGAGGATACTGGTCACGGTCATCATAACCCGGATTCAAACCTGAAACGGAGACTTCAGGATCGGTACCCTTGTAACCTGTAATAGTGAGTACATTCTGAGATGATACATACACTCTGAAAGCTTTAATATACTTTCCAAGCTGTTTGAAATTGTAGCCCAGTGTGATATTGTCAATCTTCCAGTAATCACCGTTTTCAACATAATAACTATTGAATTCCTCAGAACAGAGGGAATTCAGACGTGCCTTACCAAATACAGGGTCATAGGCTGATTTTAGACGATTCCAATCCGAACGGCTCAAATTCTCATAGAACATACGAGCACTATTGATAATCTGATAATCGAAAGCACCACGCATAGAAACTGACAAATCCCAGTTCTTATAGCGAACGCTGTTGTTCCATCCTGCATAATATTTAGGAAGGCCGTTACCTATCACTTTTTTGTCCTCCGCAGAGTGAGTAAAATCATCATACCCTACATGGTTTCCATCCTTGTCTTCATAAATCCACTTACCTGTTTCATCAACGTCAACAACCTTGAATCCATAAATTTCACCTATAGGATCGCCCACTTTAACAATATGAGATTCGGTCTTGATAGGCTCTTGAATCCAACCTGTCACAAAGTAATCACTTGAAGTCTTATACAAGTCATTTGAAAGACTGATCAACTTATTGGTATTAGTTGATAATGTTACGGTCGTAGACCAGTTAATATCCCTTGTTTTAACAGGAACAAAGTTCAGCAGCACCTCAATACCTTTATTACTCATCTTACCTACATTGGCACGGGTTGTTGTATATAAGTTCGGAGGAGAAGGCACGGAATAATCATAAAGCAGACCTTTGATCTGACGGTTATAGAGATCTATACTACCACTGATTCGATTATTTAAAATACTAAAATCAACACCTAAGTTGGTCTCGTGTTTCTCCTCCCATTTTAAGTTTGGATTGGCGTTTTGCGAAGGTTGAAGGCTTTGTATCCATTTGCCGTTATAATAATAGTAGTCACCATAATTCAGCATAGACATACCCAGAAACGAATCGCTAGGCTGGCTACCTGTTACACCATAGCCGGCACGAAGTTTCAAGTCGTTGAAAAATGTTTGTGATTCCATAAACGACTCTTCCGTAATTCTCCAGCCCAAAGATACTGAAGGAAATGTACCCCAAGCATTATTGGTTCCTGCCAACTGGCTGGCTGCCTCATGACGAAGGGCCGCCATCAATAGATAGCGGTTCTTATAGGAATAAGAAAAACGGCCAAAAAAGCTGATCAGATTTGTTTTCAAACGGTAACTGTATTCAGTACCTAAACCTTCTTTCAAGGCAGCTCCCTGACCAATATCATTATAGCTATAAATATCGGTTGGAAAATCATAGTTCTGCTCATACTGGTTGCTGTAATCAGTACCCTGCCAGCTATAGCCACCCAGAATTGTAAAGTTATGTCCATTAATTTCCTTCTGATACTGTGCAGTCAACTCTATCAGTTTAGTCATATCCATCACTGAACCTACTGCAGCATAACCATTCTTACTGTCACGAATAGTAGAAATGTTGTTTTTTGTCTCATAGTAACCACCATACTGATTTGATTTGTCGTAAGAGATCAAAGCCTTCAATGTCAAATCCTTGATAGGATTGAATGTGGCACTACCGTTAAGACGCAATTGAGTAATATTCTGATCTCCATCGCACTCATACAGAAGAGACAACGGATTGGCATACTCATAAATACCTGTATTCTCATACCAGCTGCCGTCCTCATTTTTGATCGGTTCAGTAGGGTTATGAATCAAAGCCTGGCGATAAACGTAAGTATTCCAGCTTCCACCATCAGATGTAGAGGTATATTTAGTTTGGTTACCCAGAATACCAAAATTGAGCTTTAATTTACCGTCAAACATATTATGGTTAATTTCAGCACGTCCCTGAAACATATCCTTATCGGAACGTTTCATAATCCCCTGATTGGCACGGTAGTTCAGGTTAACAATATAGTTTGTTTGTTGATTACCACCTTTGAGTGACAAGTTGTGCACGTGAGTAAACGGAGTACGTGTAATCTGATCCATCCAATCCACATCATTGCCAAGATCCCAGGAAGCATCACGAATACCCTCTGAAATCTGTTGACGATAATCGGTTGCCGTACACATTTCAAGCCGCTTCACAATAGAAGAGGTACTCATATAAGCGCTATATTCCACCTGATTGATATTGTCTCCCTTCGCTTTTTTTGTTGTGATAAGAATGACGCCGTTTGTACCGCGGGAACCATAGATAGCAGCAGCTGAACCATCTTTTAGCACGTCAATACTCTCAATGTCTTCAGGAGCTACTGTGTTCAGATCTCCCGGAACGCCGTCAATCAAAATCAAGGGATTGGTACTTGCACCCAAAATAGTGGTGTTACCACGAAGGGAAATAGTGGTATTGCTAGTCGGATCACCACTGGTGTTGGTGATTGTCAGACCGGCAACTTTACCCTGAATCAACTGACCCGCATCCTTTACAGCACCCTGAATGAAATCTTCCTTCTTTACACTACCTACGGCACTAGTCACATCACCCTTACGTTGAGTGCCATAACCAATAACAACAATCTCGGATAAAGTTTTGTTGTCTTCCTTTAAGATAATGTCGAAACTACGCGAAGTTCCCACCGCAACTTCCTGAGTTACATATCCGATGTAGGATATGACAAGTGTCGATTCTGAATTAGCGTTAACTGTAAATTTTCCATTTATATCGGTAATTGTACCGACCTTGGAACCTTTTACCAAAACACTAGCGCCAATAATAGCTTCGTCATGACTGTCACGAACAACACCCGAAACATTATTTTGTCCTCTGGCAAAAGAGAAAGAGCACAAAATAATCGCGAAAGTGAGCAAGAGCCTAAGCGAACCTGTCCAACATTCGACTTTCTTTGAAATGCACTGTTTCATAAATATTAGGATAAAGTTAAACTTATACATACCATCTCTCGGATGGAATTGCTGATAAAATTACAGGTTACAGCTTTCGAAATACAATTTTCACGTTGCTTATAACCAGTCAATTTGTTGCAATTTGTAGAGAGGTAAGATAATATGTTGCATGAAACAGCACAAATCGTTGCTATCAGGGTTTTATTTTACAATTTTCTTCAGCAGACGACTTTATCCCATATTGCAATGGAAGAACACCAAAAGCCTCTTTGAAATATTTAGTAAAGTACTTGGGAGTAGCAAAGCCTACTAAACTAGCAACTTCAACAACAGAATATTTGCGCGAAGTCAACAGCTGGGCTGCACGCTTCAGACGGATAGTTCGGATAAATTCAGAGGGTGACAATCCGGCTATAGACTGCAACTTACGGTAAAGCACAGTTCGATCCATATTCATGTCCGAACTGAAAAGTTCCACGCTGTAGTCCGTTTTGCCTATATTGCGTTCTACACAGGCAATAGCTTTATGCATCAATTCCTCATCCAGAGATGTAATGGTGAGTTCACTGGGCTTCACCTCTAATTTCTTTGCAAAAAGCTCCTTTCGCGCATTCTGCTCTCTGATAAGCTTTTGAATCTTCAATAAAAGAATATCCATACTGAACGGTTTGTTAATATATTCATCTGCGCCCGATTCATAACCGAACAGTTCCCCTTCATTAGAAGAATAAGCCGTAAGCAAAATAAAAGGGATATGGGATGTTCTTATATCCTTTTTCAAATTTCTGCAAAGTTCAAGCCCATCCCTACGTGGCATCATTACATCACTGATAATTAAATCAGGAGAATAAGAAAAGGCCATCTCCTCTCCTTCCACACCGTCAGATGCAGTTATAATCCGGTAAATGCCCTCCAACTGTTCCTTCATGAAATGAGAAAATTCGTCATTGTCCTCCACTAAAAGAAGCGTATGCGTATGTGGTTTTACAGTGGACAGTACAGGTAAATCCACGGCAGGCTGCTCAACGGTAGGCTTGAGCGTTGTAGGAAATGCCATTACAAACGTAGTTCCCTTCTGCCACTCACTCTGCACGGAGATTTCACCACCGTGTAACGAAACGTACTCTTTCACCAGATGGAGTCCTATTCCGCTACCCAAATAATATTTGCTGTCAAATATCTGATAAAAGCGTCCAAATATATGGGGAATATCCTCTTTTTTGATACCACAGCCCGTATCGCTGACAACAATAGTGAGGACCGGGGCATTACCATCTGATTTGGCAAGCGATACCCGCAACTTTATTTCACCTCCTGCCTCCGTAAACTTAAAGGAATTGGATAGCAGATTATTCAATATCTTCCGCATCTTACTCATATCAAAGTAAACATAAAACTGCGTCACATCACATTCCTGAGTAAACTGAATATTCTTTTCATCAGCCAGTGACTGGAACGATTGATAAATGTCGCTCAGTATCTTCACTATATCGCCATAAACTAAATTCAGACTTTCACCCTTTGCCTCAAGTTTTCTAAAATCAAGCAGCTGATTTATCAGTGCCAGAAGTTCTTGAGCATTTTTATAAATAGAAGTCAGTTTAGTCTTTAGTTTTTCATCTGTCAATTCTTTAAGCAAAGCTTCAAGCGGCGTGATAATCAAGGTAAGCGGCGTACGAAATTCATGACTTACATTTGTGAAGAAACGATATTTTATTTCGTCTATCTCCTCCTTCTGTTGACGCATCATCCGTTGTCTGTTCCACCTTATATAATAGAAAAATATTGTAAATAAGGTCATCGATATCAAAACCACATAGCTAAAATAGGCAAACGGAGTAGTCCACCAAGGATGTCGGACATTGATAATCATGGAAACCGTTTTCTCATTCTTCCAATTTTCATCGTTATAGGAAGCACGAACATAAAAATGATAGGTCCCCGGAGACAGATCTGTATAGGAGGCGCGACCTAGTCCATCCTTCGTAGTAATCTCGCGCCAATCATTATCCACTCCCTCCAATTTATAGCGGTAACGGGTATGGATGGAGTTTATATAATTCAGAGCTGAGAACTCCAACGTGATAAAGTTCTGGTCATAATTGAGCGTGATCTCTTTGGTTGCCGTAACTGACTGTTCCAATATCCTATTGCCGTCATATAAGGAATCACATTTCACGGACATATCATTCACTTTTAACCTCACAAAAAGAGGAGTCAGTCCAGGCAAAGACATGGTATGAAGGCGATTCAAATTCACTATATTGAATCCGTCAATTCCACCGATAAATAGTTCACAAGAAGGAGTAATAAAATAAGAACAAGGCAAAAATTCGCCATGAATAATTCCGTCGTAACGATTGTAATTTACTATGGAATAATGTAAAAAATCATCAGAAACCGAAATGTGCGATACACCGTTAGCCGTTGTCACCCACATCGTATGACGCGCATCCTCAAAAATACTCTGCACACTATTATTCACCAAACCATCCTCCGTATGAATATTCTCCATCTGATTATTTTTCGGATTCCAAACCCTCAGACCATCCTGTGTAGCGAGCCAAAACCATCCACGATGATCTACGCAAAGACTAGTATAACGTGACAAATTACCTACTCTGTACTTACTCATTCCTTTTAGTAAAAAAAGAGTTCCCTTCGTCCAATCAAGAAGAAACATGCCCTCTGCGTCTAACCCCAGCAACAGGTTGCTCTTCAATCTCACAAGTTGTTTGACACCCGCCACTTTCAATCCGTTTTTTGAAGTTACAGAATCAATTTTTCCCGTAGAAGGATTGAAAAAGAACACACCTTGCGAAAGGCAAAGAGCCAATCGACCATCTGGAAATTCAAAAACAGAATTAATCGTTTTCCACGGAAGTTCATAGTATTTGATCTGACCATTCTGTACAGAAAAAAGTCCTCTGTCATTTGTACATACCCAAACTCTGTTGCCCTTACCCGACACCAAAGACAAACAATCACTAATGGGGAAATTCGCAAGAAGTGAAAGGCTCGATTTTTTCAAACTGTATTTAAACAAACCTTTGTTCGTGGCTACCAACACATTTTCAGCATCAGCCTTAGCAAAACCATGCACATTTACACCATCCAATCCCTGCGTTCCAAATAAAGTCTTTCCAAAATTTTTAAAGAGATAACGTTTAGGATGAGAATAAAGCAATCCTCTATCTAATGTTCCAATCCAAGTTCCTCCTTCATTGTCCTGATAAATTGTACTTATTTCCGTTGCAAGGTTTGTTCCTACTACTGTCTTAAAATTCGACACAAAATATTTTTCATGTAAATTGGGACTAATGTTCCAAAGTCCTTTCTTGCAGCAAACCTTGATGGAGCCATCCACATTGAAATTAAGAGTATTGAGCCAATAATTAGTTTGCAGAACTATTTCCCATTTACGCGTCTTCAGTTGATAGTTTAAAAGAATACCTCTATCCAGAGTACCATTTTTCATAAGGAGAAAAGAATGTTGGCGTGGTATCGCAAAAACTGTTCGTTCGTATTTTCCTGCTATAAGTTTTGTCATTGCTGTATTCACATAGATTTTTCGTGTGGTGGCATAATCAAAACAAACAAAGGTTCCCGATTTATAGAAAAGAAGAAGATTACCGTCAATCAACGCAATATCCATCAAAGGTTCTGTTCTATTTCCCTGAAAAGAAGCATGGGTGAGAAAAAGAGACGTCTTTTTCTTTTTCACGTCATATACGAATAACTTATCATCCCGGGTAACAACCCACAAATTCTTGGAACCGTCTATAAAAAAGTTCGCAACGGCATCGTTGAATCCCATTTTCCTAAACACTTTTTCCAAATTGGTCTCCACCTTATCCTTATGAAAATCGACCAATATCAGCCCATGAAAAATCTTCAGCCACATTCTACCAGCCTCATCCAAATAGCTATGATGGAACCCATCGTAGGATATCAACGGATAAATATCACTTTCCTTAAAGTGTAGATAACCGAAATCCGTTCCATTATAGACATTAATCAGTCCACTAGTAGTCACCACCATGCGCCCATCTGGTAATTGAATAATATCACGCACGTTATTTTCTGAAAGTCCGTCATCCGTATCTATTGGAAAATATTCCTGAGCCTGAACCATGCAGGAACAAAATAGAATGAACCATAATACAATCAAATGTTTCATAAATGATGAAAATTGATATTCCTCTATTTTCAAAAAAGTCACAATAATAATATAATGGTACCCTAATTTTAGAATATGCCTTTTGCTTTCTTCTCTATAAATATTTTCTATTCCTTAAAGTTAACCCTTATCTTCAAAAGTACAATAATATTTCATTTTTATTCTCTATTCTCTTTATTTTTTTTAAAGAGGCTGCCAGATTAACAATATACGACGAACCTAATTCCGAATAATAGAAAGACTAATTATGACAAATTTACACTAGTAAAAAGAAGAAAAGATTCAATATTGTCAACAGGGTTTAAACTAAAAAGATATGTCCAGACATCCTCCACCAAGAGTCCAGACATTTCCCTCAAGATGTCCGGACATATCTTTAATTTCTCAAGTTACAAATATTTTTTTGTATTTTCTTAAAAAAATGTTGCAAAATCTTTGCCATTTCAAACAAACTCATTATATTTGCCCCCGTAATCAAATAAATGATAATGAAAACAATTTTAGTAAATGCATGTTTGTGGCGCTTCTTACAACTCCAAAAGTCGTAAGAAAGCAGAAACTTGTGTATATATACTAAATTAATTTAAGGATATTTTTAAAGGGACCTGTCGTACTTACGATGGGTCCTTTTTTTTGTGCCTATTCAAATATAAAATATAAAAGAATGAAGACGTATTTAGTTAATGAAGATGGTTTTTACGGAGAGTTTGGTGGAGCGTTTGTTCCCGAGATACTTCACAAATGTGTGGAGGAATTGAAGGATACTTACCTTGAGGTGTTGCAGAGTGAGGACTTTAAACAGGAGTTTAACTCTTTACTCAGGGATTACGTGGGGAGACCTTCCCCACTCTATCTCGCCAAAAGACTTTCGGCACAGTATGGTTGCAAGATTTACTTGAAAAGGGAGGATCTGAATCACACGGGAGCGCACAAGATCAATAATACCATCGGACAGATTCTGTTGGCCCGCCGCATGGGAAAGAAACGGATCATTGCGGAAACGGGCGCTGGTCAGCACGGGGTGGCCACGGCTACTGTTTGTGCATTGATGAACATGGAATGTGTGGTGTACATGGGTAAGACGGATGTGGAACGTCAGCATGCAAATGTGCAGAAGATGAGAATGCTGGGAGCTACCGTTAGTCCGGTGACTTCGGGTAACATGACACTGAAAGATGCCACCAACGAGGCTATCCGCGACTGGTGTTGTCATCCTGCGGATACCTATTATATCATAGGCTCCACTGTGGGGCCTCATCCGTATCCCGACATGGTGGCTCGACTGCAATCGGTGATCAGTGAGGAAATTAAAAAGCAGTTATTGGATCAGGAAGGAAGAGATTATCCCGATTATCTGATTGCTTGTGTGGGCGGTGGTAGTAATGCCGCAGGAACTATTTATCACTATATTGATGATGAACGGGTAAAGATTGTACTGGCCGAAGCTGGCGGTAAGGGAGTCAACTCGGGCTTCTCGGCTGCGACTATTCAGCTGGGAAAGATGGGGATTATTCATGGAGCTTGTACTCTGGTGATGCAAGATGAAGACGGGCAGATTGTGGAACCATACTCTATCTCTGCCGGATTGGATTATCCGGGCATCGGACCTATTCATGCTAATTTGGCTACGGAACATCGCGCCACGGTACTGGCCATTAATGATGACGAGGCACTGAAAGCAGCTTTTGAACTGACTCGCATTGAAGGAATCATTCCAGCGCTGGAATCGGCTCATGCATTAGGAGCTTTGAGCAAACTGAAATTCAAACCGGAAGATGTGATAGTTCTCACTGTTTCGGGAAGAGGAGATAAAGATATGGATACATACATTCACGAGATGGAAAAAAATAAAGAAGACGGCAATGAAAAACTATAAATTCAAAACAAACAGCAGAAAAGTTCTGGGCGACCTGCATACTCCAGTGAGCATTTACCTCAAAGTACGAGACATCTATCCTGAATCGGCTTTACTGGAAAGCTCTGATTTTCACGGAAATGAAGACAGTCTTTCGTTTATCGCTCTCAAACCCATTGCGAGCATCGGGGTAAACAGTAACGTGTGTACTTCTCACTTTCCGGATAATTCAGAGTTGAAGGAGGAAATTACAAAGGAGTTTACTGTAACGGATGCACTGAATGCATTCCTCGGCAAATTGGACGTTACGGGTGATGACCGAAAATTCTGCGGATTATTTGGTTACACTTCCTTCAATGCTGTACGCTACTTTGAACACATCCCCATGCAAGAGAGCCACGACACAAAGAACGATGCACCGGATTTGCTCTACATTCTCTATAAATATGTGATAGTATTCAATCACTTTAAGAATGAGCTCACTTTGGTGGAACTGTTACAAGATGATGAAGAGAGCAGCCTCAACGAACTGGAAACGGTTATTGAGAACCGCAACTTTGCTTCGTATAACTTCACCCTGTCTGGTCCCGAACAGAGTCCCATCACAAACGAGGAATATAAATCGTATGTCCGTCAAGGAGTGGCACATTGCCTTCGGGGAGATGTATTCCAAATTGTACTGTCACGCCGGTTTATTCAGCCCTTCTCGGGGGATGATTTCAAAGTATACCGTGCACTTCGATCGGTAAACCCCTCCCCTTACCTCTTCTATTTTGATTTCGGAGGTTTTCGTATTTTTGGCTCTTCACCGGAGACACATTGCAAGGTGGAAGGCGGAAGGGCAAGTATTGACCCCATTGCGGGAACCACTCGCCGCACCGGAGATGTGGTGCGTGACCGTGAATTGACGAAAGCATTGCTTGCCGATCCCAAAGAGAACGCGGAACATGTGATGTTGGTGGATCTTGCACGCAACGACTTGAGTCGCAATGCTCACAATGTAAAGGTGGACTTTTACAAAGAGGTGCAGTATTACAGTCACGTGATTCACCTGGTATCCAGGGTAAGCGGAGAAATAAACAAGGAAAGCAATCCGCTGAAAACATTCATTGACACCTTCCCTGCAGGTACGCTTTCCGGTGCACCCAAAGTACGGGCCATGCAATTGATCTCTGAGATTGAAAGTCATACTCGTGGAGCTTATGGTGGTTGCATCGGTTTTATCGGACTCAATGGTGACTTAAACCAGGCCATCACCATCCGTTCCTTCGTGAGCCGCAACAACGAACTCTGGTATCAGGCCGGGGCGGGCATTGTGGCTAAAAGTAATGACGAAAACGAGCTTCAGGAAGTAAATAATAAATTGGGTGCACTGAAAAAGGCGATCGACTTGGCTTGCACACTAAAAAACTAACTATACACAGACTAACAATGAAAAAGATACTTATATTCGACAATTACGACTCCTTTACCTATAACTTACTTCACTTGATAAAGGAATTGGGGTGTACAGACGCAGAAGTGCGCCGCAACGGGGAAATCACTTTGGAAGAGGTGGACCAGTATGATAAAATTATCCTTTCACCAGGTCCGGGTATTCCCAAAGAGGCTGGTATTCTGATACCGTTGATCCGCCGGTACGCACCCACAAAAAGTATTCTCGGGGTATGCCTGGGACATCAGGCCATCGGAGAAGCCTTTGGTGCCAAACTTGAAAATCTGAAAGAGGTATTTCACGGAGTGCAAAGCACGGTGAAAATTATAAAGGAAGAACCGTTATTCAGCGGACTACCTCGCGAAATCACCGTAGGTCGTTATCACTCATGGATCGTGAGCCGCGAAGGATTCCCCGAATCATTGGAAATCACCGCGGAAGATGATGAGAAATCCATCATGGCAATCAGTCATAAAACATTTGATGTGAAAGGGATTCAGTTTCACCCCGAATCTGTGCTGACTCCTCAGGGAAAAGAGATTATTGCAAACTGGTTAAAAAAATAAAAAGATGAAAAAGGTACTATATAAACTCTTTGAGCACCAATTCCTGGGACGCGAAGAGGCACGTGAAATTCTTCAGAATATTGCGTTAGGAAAATATAACGATGCACAGGTGGCGGCACTGATTACGGTCTTCCTGATGCGTAACATTTCCGTAGAAGAGATTTTGGGCTTTCAGGAAGCATTGCTGGATATGCGGGTAAAGGCAGATCTAAGCGATTACCATCCCATAGATATTGTAGGAACAGGGGGCGATGGAAAGAATACGTTCAATATATCCACAACAGCTTGTTTTACCGTGGCCGGAGCAGGTTTCCCCGTGGTAAAACACGGAAACTATGGTGCTACCTCGGTAAGCGGAGCCAGTAATGTGATAGAACAACACGGGGTAAAGTTTACAGCCGACATCGACAAATTGCGCCGCAGCATGGATCATTGCAACATTGCCTATCTACATGCCCCCCTCTTCAGTCCTGCCATGAAAGCAGTTGCTCCCATACGCAAAATGCTGGGCGTACGCACCTTCTTTAACATGCTGGGACCGCTGGTCAATCCTTCCATGCCTACCTATCAGCTGCTGGGAGTGTACAATCTTCCATTAATGAGACTTTACAGCTACACCTTCCAAAAAAGTGGAAGTAAATTTGCCGTGGTGCATAGTATTGACGGATACGATGAGATATCGCTGACATCGGACTTTAAAGTGGTAGACACTTCCAGCGAAAAAATATATACGCCCGAATCGTTGGGATTCGCCCGTTGCAAGGAGGAAGACCTCTATGGAGGAGATACTCCCGAAGCCGCTGCCTGCATCTTTGATAATGTGCTGAGCAACAAAGCTACGGCAGCACAAACTAATTGCGTAGTGGTTAATGCTGCTTTCGCCATCCAGATCATTCATCCCGAAAAAAGTATCGAAGAATGTATCGCCATGGCCCGTGAGTCATTGGAAAGTGGAAGTGCCTACAGTAAATTCAAACAGTTTGTGGAACTAAACAGCTAAAAAAAGATGAAAGATATATTGATGGAAATCATTGAAACCACCCGAATTACAATTCATGAACAAAAGAAGGCAGTCTCTTTCCAACAACTGGAGGAAAGTTTTTCGGAAGAGCGTACCATGCTCTCCATGTGCAAGTCTTTGGCTAACTCCTCTTCAGGCATTATAGCCGAGTTTAAACGAAAATCACCTTCAAAGGGATGGATCAATCAAAAGGCTTCTGTCCAAGAGGTAACTTCCGCCTATGCTGCCAACGGTGCTTCCGCTCTCTCTATTCTAACGGATACTCCTTTCTTTGGAGGAGACTTGAAAGATCTACGCAACGTCCGTCCTCATATAAACATCCCCATCCTGCGAAAAGATTTCATCATTGATGAATATCAGCTTTATCAGGCAAAGGTAGTGGGCGCAGATGCAATTTTGCTCATTGCCGCAGCACTCACGAAAGAAAAGTGCCGTTTTCTCGCTGGGAAAGCGCATGAATTGGGATTGGAGGTCTTATTGGAGATTCACAGTGAAAAGGAATTGGAGTATGTGGATAGCGCCATTGAAATGGTGGGAGTCAACAATCGTAACCTGGGAACTTTTGTCACCGATGTGGAGAATTCTTTCCGACTTGCCGCTCTGTTACCAAAAAACACTTTACTGGTATCAGAAAGCGGTATCTCCTCTCCTCTCACCGTAAAAAGACTTCGCCAAGCAGACTTTCGTGGTTTTCTCATCGGAGAAAACTTTATGAAAACAGCCGATCCGGGAAAAGCACTCGGAGAGTTCATTAACCAGTTAAACTGAGTAAACAATGTTGATCAAAGTATGTGGTATGAGGGATGCTGATAATATTCGCGAAGTAGAAAAACTAGGTATCGATCTCATGGGATTGATCTTCTATCCGGGCTCCTCTCGATATGTAAACACTCCTCCTGCTTATCTATCCCAAAAAGTAAAGAGAGTTGGAGTCTTTGTAAATGAGAAAACCGAAATGGTGCTGATCCGGAGCAATCTTTTTTCTTTAAATTTTGTTCAGCTTCACGGAACAGAATCACCGGAATATTGTGTATCTTTGCGCGACAAAGGATTAAATCTGATCAAAGCCTTTCCTGTATCAGTTCCAGCTGATCTTAAGGCAACGGAAAAATACGAAGGACTTTGCAGTTACTTTCTCTTCGACACGAAAAGCGAGAACCATGGTGGCTCAGGTAAACAATTCGATTGGTCGATACTCTCTCATTATCAGGGTCGGACTCCTTTTCTGCTTAGCGGAGGCATCTCTCCGGAAAATGCAGAAGAAGTGAAAGCTTTTCACCATGAATACTTTGCCGGAATAGATCTCAACAGTCGCTTTGAAAAAGCTCCCGGAATAAAAGACGTAGACAAACTGAACAGATTTATTAATGAATTAAGAAAATAAAATGAGTATAAAAACAAAGAATTATGAATAGAATTAATCAGTTACTGTACAACAACACAAAAGGAATTCTTTCCGTTTACTTCACAGCCGGTTATCCTGCCTTAAATGACACAGATACAATCGTGCGCGAATTGGAGAAAAAGGGAGTGGATATGGTTGAAATCGGTATCCCGTTTAGCGACCCGATGGCCGATGGTCCTGTAATTCAAAATGCCGCCACAGAAGCGTTGAAAAATGGAATGACACTGAAACTTCTTTTCGAACAAATACGAGATATTCGCCATCATGTGAAAATACCACTCATCCTCATGGGATATCTCAATCCAATTATGCAATACGGTATGGAGAATTTTTGCCGTAAGTGTGTGGAATGCGGCGTAGATGGAATAATTATTCCAGATCTTCCATTCGAGGAATATCAAAATAAATATCACCTTTTAGCCGAACGTTACAGCCTCAAGATCATTATGTTGATTACTCCCGAAACAAGTGAAGATCGTATTCGCCTGATCGATAAACATACCGACGGATTTATCTACATGGTATCGTCAGCTGCTACTACCGGCGCACAAAATGACTTTGATTCGGAAAAGAGAAGTTACTTCAAACGAGTAGAAGACATGAAGTTAGACAATCCTCTTTTAGTAGGTTTCGGCATCTCAAACAGAGCTACATTCCGCGCAGCCTGTGAACATACCTCAGGAGCCATCATCGGCAGCAAATTTGTAACTTTGCTGGGTGAAGAGGCGGATATAGAAACCGCTGTTGATAAATTAGTAACACAACTAAGAGATTAACATTACCTTCGGTTTATCAAAGAACAATAGCAAATTAACACAGATTACTTCGTTTTTATATCAGATTAAATTTATTCTGAGATAGAAAGTGGGTAATCTTTGTTTTTTTATAGATATTTTGAAAGATTTACTATCTTTGCACTCGGAATTAACAACACAAACGTATTATGATAACAAAATCTCCTTCCGTATTGTTAATATACACCGGTGGAACCATCGGTATGATTCAAAACGCAGAGACTGGTGCATTAGAGAATTTCAACTTCGATCACTTGCTGAAGCATGTCCCCGAACTTAAAAGATTCAACTATCACATCGCTTCTTACCAGTTCGATCCGCCCATCGATTCCTCGGACATGGAGCCGAAAGCTTGGGCAAAACTAGTAAAGATTATCAATTACAATTACGATTACTTTGATGGTTTTGTGATTCTTCACGGCACGGACACCATGGCTTACACCGCTTCCGCTCTCAGTTTCATGCTCGAAAACCTCAGTAAACCGGTTATCCTCACAGGTTCACAACTTCCCATTGGTATGCTCCGCACGGACGGGAAAGAGAATCTGATCACTTCCATAGAAATAGCCGCTGCAAAACAAGATGGCAAAGCCATCGTGCCCGAAGTTTGCATTTTCTTTGAGAATCACTTAATGCGCGGTAATCGTACCACTAAGATTAACGCGGAAAACTTTAATGCTTTTCGTTCTTTCAACTATCCACCTCTGGCCAGAGTAGGAATCCATATCAAATACGAACCCTCGCGCATTATTTATCCTGACGAAAGCAAACCGATGAAACCTCACTATTTGTTTGATACCAATGTAGTGATTCTCACACTCTTTCCTGGCATGCAAGAAGGAATTGTATCCTCTATTCTTCGTTCAGCAGGTCTTAAAGCTGTTATACTCAAAACTTTCGGATCGGGAAATGCTCCCCAGAAAGAATGGTTTATCCGCGAACTAAAAGAGGCAACCAACCGGGGAATTATTATCGTCAACATTACTCAATGTGCTTCAGGAGCAGTGGAAATGGAACGTTACGAAACTGGTATCCAACTGCTTCAAGCGGGAGTTATCAGTGGGTTTGATAGTACCCCCGAAAGCGCCGTTACCAAATTAATGTTCCTTCTAGGTCATAATCTCAGCTATAAAGAGATTCGTTACCGTATGAGAACTTCTATTGTAGGTGAAATCACGCGAAATTCTTAAAAAACATTTACTCAAAAGACATTGTCTTAATTTTCTATTTGAACTCATTCCATATTTATAATATTGTTAATTATCCTATATTGCAATCTATATATTGCAATTTTGTCCTATCTTTACCAAACTTTTGCTATGTATAGTTTGCAAAATAGCTATTTATCTCAAAATAAGAATAGAAATAAAAGATAATAAACAGCCTATGGAATCAAAAGATTTAAAATTTGAAGAAGTCAATGAGGGCTTTGATATAAAAGAAGCAATTGACGAGGCAAAAAGGTGTTTGAACTGTAAGAATCCTCTTTGTGTACAAGGATGTCCCATTGAGCATGATATTCCCGGATGGATTCATCAACTGTCCATGGGTAACATGGGAGGTGCAATGAGCATCATCAATGAAAAAAGTAATCTACCTGCTGTATGTGGACGCGTATGCCCTCACGAAAAGCAATGCGAAGGTCACTGTATCTTAAACAAAAAAGGGAAAGGAGTTCGGGTAGGAAAACTCGAACGTTTTATTGCGGATTTTGATAGTGAAATGAACCTGATCCGTGAAAAATTAGCTCCCAAAACTCGTGGAAAAGTAGCAATAATTGGTTCGGGACCTGCCGGACTTACTGTCGCAGGAGATTTGGCTCGGGACGGTTTCAATGTGGTAATCTACGAAAGTGAACCTGAACTGGGAGGTGTGTTGATGTATGGCATTCCCGAATATCGTCTTCCTAAAGAAGTGGTACGGAGAGAGATCCGTAAGATAGAAGGGCTGGGCGTTACGAATATAACAAATACGATTGTAGGTCAAAATATAACAGTGGACGAAATGTTTAGTCAGCAGAACTTTGATGCGATATTTATCGGATCGGGAACTGCTAAACCCAAAACTCTCACTTTGCCTGGCAGTACCTTGCGAGGAGTAATTCAATCCTCCTACTTCCTGAGAATGGTAAGTTTATATAATAACAACAGCGTAGGCCGAAATGAAGTTCCCATGAGAGCAGGAGACGTAGTAGGTGTTATAGGATGCGGAAATGTGGCAATGGACTCAGCTCGTACTGCTATTCGTATGGGTGCTAAGGAAGTTTACATTATATACTACAAAACCATTGAGTACATGACGGCTCTGCAGACCGAATACAATGAAGCGGTAGAAGAAGGTGTTTCCTTTTTATGGGAAACAGATACTAAAGAGTTCATTGGCGAACGTGGTAAACTAAAAGCGATCAAAGCTATGACTCCTGAAGGAGAAAAAGTAATCCCGATGAATCGGATTCTACTGGCCATCGGTTCACAACCTGCCAACCGGATAGTATCGACCACTTTGGGCATCGGTGTAGATGAAAAGGGATATGTTATTACCAAAGAAAGGCCTTATGGTATGACTACCCGTAAAGGAGTATTTGCAGGAGGAGATGTGGTTCACACACCTCAAACGGTGGTTATCGCCATGCGGGAAGCCAAACTAGTGGCAGCAGGGATCGCTCAGTTTGTGGATGCCAAAAAACTACTGGAAGAATAAACGAACTCCCATCACGGTAAATGAAGGGAGAAATGATCTCAGGATAAAAAAGTAGCAAGGCAAAACTTGCTACTTTTTTATCCTGAGATTGAATGAATTATTTTATACTGAACTTATAAAGTCCGCAAGCATGACTGTTCAATAGGCGGAAAAACTGCTTAGAAAATCCTCCAACCTTTTTACCTGTCCACAGATCAGTTACGGTGCACTTACCTTTAATACCTAGTTCTGCTAAGTCCACAGTCACTTTTGCCGCGACTTTATCATCTGACAAATTAAAGAGTGCTACATACACTTCACCTGTTTTCGGATTTCGGGAAGTGATAGCCACTTCTTTCTCTCTTTGGTAAAGCTGACGAACATCCGTACTTTCCCGATGCATCCTCAGTACTTCCTTGTTGGTAAGTAAAGACAATGTGAACGCATCGTTACTGGGAAGATCCCCTCCAAACATCAACGGAGAGCGAAAGATAGTAAACAAAGTCATCAAGGTATATTGCTCATCTTTTGTTAAACGGGTCATACGGTCGGCTCCTCTTTCACCACGAAGAGAAATGCGCCCCAAAGGAATCATATCACAATCCGGCCATGTTCCAGGAGCAATGTACGGATACCACTTTTGACAAATATCAAACAAATGAGTGATGTGAGACCATGTATCCCAAACGTCATCGACCATCCGCCACATATTAGCATGCGTGCGAACATGCTCTGCATCCTCTATTGGAGTCTCTCCTGGAGAAGTGCTAAAGACAATGGGACGTCCACATTTATCGATTGCTTTGCGGATCAGTTCTATTTCACCCAGATGATACGGACGGGATAAATCATCCACCTTGATAAAGTCCACTCCCCAGGAAGCGTAAAGCTCCATGATAGAATTATAATACTCCTGTGCACCCGGCTTATCGGCTACAATGGTATAGTTATCCTTTAACCATTTACATTGAAGTTCAGTGGAATAAATCTGATCAGCCGTGATGCCGTTAGTCCCTTTAACCGGTAGTTTTTTTGTAACAGCTTCTTTTGGAATACCCCGCATAATGTGAATTCCGAACTTTAATCCTTTAGAATGAACATAATCGGCCAGAATTTTGAATCCTTTACCCTCTTTAGCTGAAGGGAATCGATTGATAGCAGGCTGATAACGACCATATTCATCCATTACATACACAGGATTTGTTTCATTATATCCTCCAGCCTTATCATTTTTCACAAACCAGCGAATATCCACTACGATATATTCCCAGCCAGAGCTTTTTAGTTTCGCAGCCATATAATCCGCATTAGCCTTCACCTCAGCTTCAGTCACAGTGGAACCATAACAATCCCAGCTGTTCCAACCCATAGGAGGAGTCAACGCCCACTCACGAAATTTTTCTTTAACTACTCCGGCAACAGTATTGCAACTTAACAAAATTAAAAAAGCTCCAATAACTAGTGATTTAATGTTTTTCATTATTAAAATGTTTGATATAGCAAGTAAGCTATTAAATTACTACTTACTTGCTATTTATATAAAACTTTTACCTATAATTATTATCTATTTACAAAATTTAATATCCCGGGTTTTGTGTTAAGTTTGGATTCTTATCAATTTCTGATTTAAGTATAGGTAACCAATACATTTTATCAATGAATTTACGTTGTTCAACGACTCTGCCAGGGTTATAATTTTTTGTCCCATCCGGTTTTCTTAAAATAGATACACCAGTTACTGTTTTATTCAGGTATTTGTCTCCTAATTTCCATCTGCGAACATCAAAGTACCTATGCTCCTCAAAACAAAGTTCTACTCTCCTTTCGTTTCTAATTCTATCCAACAGGGCACTTCCGGTATCAGTAACTTTGGGCATTCGGGCACGATCTCTAATTACGTTCAAAGCTTTACGCGCACCGTCTTCATCACCAGACATATAAAGAGCTTCGGCAAGATTCAGATACTGCTCTCCCAAACGCAGCCAAATCCAGTTTTTTGGATTTTTAAAGTTCCATGAATTAGGAGAATATGTTTCATCGAGAAACTTGCGTGGATAATATCCGGTCAACGATGTATTCCACGAATCGGTTCCATATTTTGAATCACGCCCTCCGGTGGTCAATTCATTGCCATTGGCATCAGCATCAATATAAGCTTCCACATTGCGGGTCATCCACGGATCTCCATCACACAAAACAATAGCATGGAGACGAGGATCACGATTTACATAGGGATTGGCTTTATGAGAGGGATTAGTCCAATCAAATTTTGTACCATCGGCCATTTCAAATGCATCTACAAATTCAGATATCGGACAGTTCCCTCCCCATTGTCCATATCCGTTAGGACCATTTGATTGATCCAAGTAAGATAAGTTCTCGCTATCTGCACTAGATGTGCCTTCACGATCAAACAAGACCTCAGAATTTCCACATTCAAGAAATAATTGAATATACTTGTTTTTTACATCGTCACCATATTTGTCATACAATGCGTAACCGGCTTTCAAAGCAGCATCAATACACGCCTGAGCGGCATTAGCAGCATTTTCCCATCTTTTTGGATCAGGAGTTTTATAACCCACTGTCTCATCTTTAACATCCACGTTCATCAAATCACTGGCAGCATAAAGAAGATCTCTGGACTTAAGTGCAAGGGCCGCAACGCTTGTAGCACGACCTTTCTCTGTTCCGGAATAAG
The DNA here is from genome assembly GCA_015654535.1 of Bacteroidales bacterium. Lineage (GTDB taxonomy): Bacteria > Bacteroidota > Bacteroidia > Bacteroidales > Bacteroidaceae > Bacteroides. The sequence continues at coordinate 15,051 of JAATGU010000065.1, read as the reverse complement.
AGGCTGGTAATTCAATCACAGCAGAATCTAATTGAGACACAATAAAATCAATACATTCTTTATATGTGGCACGTTTCGTTTTTATTATTTCGGCCACATCATCCAGAGTATAACTCTTTGTGATTAAAGGCATAGCTCCCCAACGGGCTACTAAATCATGATACATCAACGCTCTAATAAAACGTACTTCTCCAATAAGACGTGTTCTAAGCGATTCGTCGGTAAAAGGCACCGAAGCAATACGCTCAAAGAAAATATTACAATTGGAAATATTCTTCCATACAGTGGCCCATGAGCGATTATCCCATCCCCACCATCCACCGTTCATACGACCCAGATCGGAAGGGTTAACATATCCCTGATTAATAGGTTCACAACCACGAGACCATGTAAGAGCGGTCTCATCAACATTAGAACTTTGCCAACCTTCAGTCCATCCATGACCTACTTGATTGTATCTTGCATTTACAAAAGCTTGCACCAAAGCCGGATCTGTCCAAACATCAGTTTCTGAAATTTCTGTCAAAGGTTGCTTATCCAAAATGTCTTCATTACATGAAACAAAGAATAAAGCAAGACTCATAAAAACTAATGCAATATATTTATTATACTTTTTCATTTGATCGAAATTTAAAAGGTTATGTTTACTCCAAAATTAACAACTCTGGATTGGGGAGTACTCCACGAAGCAAACCCTTGGCTACCTTCAGCTGTCTCAGGATCAAGGTTCTTCATTCCAGTAAATGTTAATAGATTATATCCTGTAACATACACACGCATTGCACTAATCGGCAATTTGCTTAAAGCCTTTTGTGATAAAGTATAGGCCAGCTCAATATTCTTCAATCGAAGATAAGAAGCATTTTCCAGCCAAAAAGTATTTTTCTCACCAGTTACTGTAACTTGACGATCATAAACTTTCGGATATTTAGCATTTATATTGTCTTGTGTCCAGTGGTTGTTATAGAAATCTTTTGTAAAGTTTCCGATTGTTCCCGATTCAAAGAAAGTATATTGATACACATTCCCTGCACCCTGCCAAAGCATATTCAGACTCAACTGTTTGTATTGCAAGCCTAAAGTGATGCCATAAATAATTTCCGGAATCGGAGTTTTTTCCAACCGCACCTTATCATTGCCATCTATAATCTTGTCATCATTAACATCCCGGAACATCAAATCACCCATTTTAGCGTTACTCAAATGAGGATTATTATCCAAATCTGCCTGTGTTCTGAAAATACCTGTCGCTTCGTACATCAACCAATCAGCTCCAATCGGCTTTCCTGTTTGTTTTTGCCATTCCACAGTACCTTCAGGTTCATCAATATAATCGACCCAGCTCTTAGCATAAGTGAAGTTTCCACCAATATTAAATTTAAAATCACCTATTCTCTTGTTGTAATTCAAAACAATTTCCGTCCCCCAGCTAGAACATTTTCCTATATTCTCATCTGGTAGTGTCAAACCTGCGTAATCTGGTATTGCAGCATTTCTGGTTGCCAGAATATCATGGCGTTTTGTTTTAAACAAATCCATACTAAAATCAAAGGCTTTCAGAAACCTCGATTCCAAACCGATATTGTATGTATTTGCAACTTCCCAAGTAATATTTGGATTAGCTGTTCTGCTTTGTAAAACACCTGTTTGCGAAGTCGGAGTACTTCCACCTAAAATCGCAGCTGAACTAAAAGTATAGGTCGTCATATATTGGAATGCAGAAACCTTATCATTACCCATTTGCCCCCATGAAGCACGGATTTTCAAGTAATCCATAAACGGAACATTTTCTTTCCAAAACTTTTCTTCTGAGATTCTCCATCCTAAAGAAACACCTGGAAAAAATCCAAAGCGCTTATCTTTCGGAAAATTTTCTGATCCGTCATAACGCCAATTGAACTGAAACAAGTATTTATTTGAATAGTTGTAGTCTAAACGGCCAAAGTAATTTTGACGAGCTGTTTCAGAAGCCGTTCCATCGTTACTGGAAGTCTCTTTATCACCTGCAAAAAGTTCATCTATAGAAGAAGAAATGTAATCCTGACGGTATCCATACAGATAATCATACCTACTTTTATATTGCTCATAAGCGACAAAGGCACTAACATTATGAACCTCATTAAATGTCCGGGTATAATTAATGCGGGCATTAAAGGTAATTCCCAGAGTCTGACTCATATTTTCAGTTAAATCAGCATTAGATGGGCCGTATTTTTTGGCTACGTAATTATCGCCTTCCTTAGCATAAAGATAGAATGCCTTGGAGAATTTCTTATACAAGAAATCACTACGGTCAATATAAGCACCTGCATCAACAGATAGTCCTTTTGCAATAAAAGGCATATCATAATGTAATGTAAGATCCGCATTAAAATAAGAAGCCTTATTCTTTTGATAACCCATTGAACCATCCACTGCAGTTGCCGGGCTAAAGTTATCCTGAGAAGCTGTTGTGGGATAGATTGTACCCGGCCAGTAAATATTAACCATCGGATCATATTTCACCATATATCTCCATAAGTCCTCCGAACCATATAACGGACTATTCCTGTCTTCCTGACGAGCAGATACATTGACTGTCGCACGAAAGTTCTTATAAGGAGTAATATCTATATTAGAACGCAGATTATACTGGTCATAATCACTGGCACTATTTTTATAGTAGTTATCCTGATATTGATATCCCAATGAAACAAAATACTTTACAACATCATTACCTCCGGACAGCGAAACATTATGCTGTGTTTGAATAGATGCCTTTTTTACCATTTCATCGAAAATCCTCACATTGGCATAGTTGGTCGGATCTGTTCCATTCTTATATAAAGCAATCTGTTCGTCTGTATATTTAAGACTGCGTCCATAGACACTCGTTTCAATCTCATTCTGAAGTTGAGCGTATTGCCACGATTCACACATATCGGGAAGTACTGTAGGATGGCTGAAACCGACATTACCTGAATAGTTTATTTTAGCTTTCCCTGATTTACCTCTTTTGGTCATTACTAAAATGACTCCGTTGGCTGCACGAGAACCATAGATAGCAGCAGAAGCGTCTTTCAAAATAGTTACGCTCTCGATATCATTCGGATCAATACGCGCAAACCCTCCGGCCCTGTCTGCTACGCCGTCAACCACAACCAATGGTGAAGCATCTCCCGTGGTACTTTTTCCTCTTATAAGTAAAGTGGCGTCATCATATCCCGGTTCTCCGCTTCTATTCACGGAAATCAAACCAGGAAGCTGCCCTACCAATGTGTTTGTTATGGAAGGAGTAGGAACCCTTGATATATTTTGTCCTGAAGTAGTAGCCAATGAACCAGTCACTGTTACTTTTTTTTGCGTGCCATAACCCACAACTAATACTTCTTCCAACTCTTTACTCTCCTCAATCAATTTAATGAAACTTCCTTTTTATTGCCTATATTTATCTGAACAGGAGCATAGCCAACAAAAGAAACTAATAAGGTTGCATTTTCGGGGACCTCTAGATTAAAATGGCCTTCTATATCCGTAATAGTCCCTGTAGAAGCACCTTTCAAATGTATATTCGCACCAATAATTGGTTCATTCTGCATATCGGTAACTTTACCATTAATAATTCTTTTGCTTTGCTGTGTAACAGAGGTAGATTCATTTCTTTCCTTTTCGGAAAGAATAATATGTGTTCCTTCCATGGAATAGTGTATATCGGTGCCCTTAAACAACTTTGTCAACACTTCGGATACGGGCTTTTCATTAGCATTGACTGACACTTTGCGGGCAACATCAACATGATTGCTATAAATAAAAAGATAACTTGTTTGGCTTTCTATTTCGTTCAACACATCTTCTAATCTGGCATTATCCTTCGATATTGTGACTCTGGCATTTTGAGAATGGCTGTTTCCAGCCATTAAACAAAATACAGAGAAGAAAAGAAAGAATGTAGTTACTTTCATAATTCTAAAAAAATGGTTAAATTGTAGATTTTCAAGGTAATGAAAATCCAACAAAGGAATGTTTTTCATATCTTTGCAATATTAGTTTATTAATACAGTGAGTTCTAACAAATTGTGTTAATCGAATGCCGGTAGGTAGACCAATACTTATCGGCATTTTTGGTTTTAGTTTCAGCTTTTATTTATTTCATTGGCTTAGTTGTTAGGGTTAAACTTATTTTATATAGATAACGTCATTGTTTTCATCTCTTTCATATTTAAAAGATACATCTTTTTGCAATACCCTCAACGCGTAATCAACTCCATCCGCCTGCCTGAATTTGCCAGTGCATACGTAATTTAGTACCTGTTTATTCCTAACTATAATCTTTATATCAAAGTACTTTTCCAGTTTTAGCATAATCTCAGGGAATGATAGATTTTTAAAGCAGATCAGTCCCTCTTTCCAACGATATGTTTCAAAATCTTCAATTTTGCCAATCACTAGTCTACCCTCTTTTAGATAAACTCTATTATTGGGAGTCAATATTAGCGAATGAGTCGCATTATTGACTAAAAACACTTTTACTATTCCCTCCATCAATGAGGTTTCAAATACTTCTTTATTTGAATATGCTTCCACATTGAATTTAGTTCCAAGGACCTCTATATCACATTTTTTCGTATGAACAATAAAAGGCTTATCCCTATTATGAGCCACCTCGAAATAAGCTTCGCCATCAAGCGTTATTTCGCGTTTATCTTTTGAAAAAACTGCTGGATATTCCATGGTAGAGCAAGCATTGAGCCAAAGATTTGTTCCATCCGAAAGAGTTAAATTAACTCGCTGCCCTCCAGGTACAGAAATAGTATTCATAACTATATGGTCGTTGTCCTCTGATTTACGCTGAACAAATAATGTCACAGACAAAGTAAGAGCAATTACAGCTGCGATCTTTAAAAACTCCCTGACAGGGATTTTTGAATAAAAGGATCTTTTAACCACAGTATCCATCTCTTCCTCATGCCCCAAAAGAAAGATGGCATCAAAAACCTTTCGTTCACGAAAAAACTCTTTCTGATTTTCCTGTGAAGATTCCATCCAATCTCTGATTTTTATTTCTTCTTCCAGCGTAGCTTGTCCTTCAAAAAACCTGTATAGTATTTCTTTATCCATTTTCATTTAGTGTATATATTATAAGCAGATGTGAAATAAATATCCCTAGTGAAAAAACCGTTTATTTTTATTAGAGAAAAAAAAGAAGGACCGGCATATAGTCTTTAAGTGAAAGTCGGAGGGCTTTAATGGCTTTAGACACATGAAATTCCACCCCCTTAGTGGTTATGTTTAGTTTTTCGGCTATTTCCTTGTGAGATTTGTTGTAATATCGGCTCATCACAAATATTTGTCTTGTTTGCGGAGGCAATGATTCAAGTGTTCGTTTCACAATAGCCTCCATTTCCGCAGTGAAAAGCTCATATGGCTCACAAACTTGAAGTGTGGAAATCCGTGTGGAAAGTTCCCATTGTGCATGAGAAAGAATTTTGTCCGAAACATTTTGAGCTGTTTCAATATGCTGAAGATAATTCAGGCATTTGTGTTTTATGATGGTTAATATATAGGCGGGTACATTTGATTCGGATTGCAACTTATGTCGGTTTTCCCAATAATACATCAGAGCTTCTATAGCAAAATCTTCAGCAACAACCATATCATGAATGTATGTATTGGCAAAACGAATAAAACGGCTCTGGTAATCAATAAATAATTGATTGAAAGCTTTCAACTCCGTAGTTGTATCCATTATTTTCCAAGTTTGAGATCTGTGTTAACAAAACTTTCAGAGGCAAAAATACAAAATTAGTTGAGACATTATCGAATACAATATAATTAATTCTATAAGTGCTAATTTTAGTGCATAAATATCAGAGTATGTCCGATTATGTTAGGATCGTTACTTTTATTAATTAATGAAATGCTTAAGAAAAAGGGAATGTCTATTACAAACATTCCCTTTTCTCTTATATTTTCGGAGCAGCTTAAAATACTTAGGAATAACTCTATTTTACAGGCTCTTCTTCTTTTTTCTGATCTTGGTCTTTACATTTCTGGGCAGATAAAATGAGACGCATGGACTGATCATAAGTAATGTAGTTCCAAACCCAGTTAATGAGAACCACCAATTTATTTCTGATACCAAGAATAGAACGTAAGTGCACCAGTAACCAAATCATCCAGGCAGTCCATCCATGAGTCCTTATATTATTAATATCAGCTACCGCTTTGTTTCGTCCCACAGTAGCCAAAGCCCCCAAGTTCCGATAATGAAAAGCTTCCGGTAATTCACCCAGAAGTATCTTCTTCAAATTAGAAGCCAGTAATACTCCTTGCTGAATAGCTACCTGAGCCACCTGCGGATGTCCGTTTGGAAAAGCCTCTTCAGTCTGCAAGCAAACATCCCCTATAGCATAGATACTATCCGATCCTTTCACGCGGTTGAACTCATCCACCATAATCCGTCGACCTCTGCCCAGTAAAGCAGAATCCATTTTATCAAACTTAGCAGCCATTACCCCACTCACCCAGATAAAAGTCCGGGTAGGAATTTCTTCTCCATTATCAAAAATAACTTTATTATTTCGATAATCCTTCACCATAGTGTTTAGCATCACATTAACTCCCATCTCCCGAAGAAATCTTTCCGCACTGGCAGATGCCTCAGGAGACATGGCAGAAAGCAATTTAGAAGAAGCCTCCACTAGAAAAATATTCATTTGATGATCGTCCAGATCAGGATAATCTTTATGTAACACAAAACGTTTCATTTCCGAAAGTACACCCGATACTTCCACCCCTGTAGCACCTCCACCTACAATCACCACATTAAGCAATGCTTGTTTTTCTTGAGGACTGTCACAAGTAAGTGCCTTCTCAAAGTTTGACAGCAAAGTATTTCGCATATTTAGTGCCTCTTGCACTGTTTTCATAGGTAAAGCAGCCTCTTCAATATGTTGATTCCCAAAATAATTCGTAATTGTTCCCGCGGCAATCACCAAATAATCATAATGCAATTCACCGATAGAAGTTTCAATCAGATTCTTTTCAGCCACCACGGCATTAACCGTTGCCCATCGGAAATAGAAATGCCTACTTTTTTGAAATATCTTACGAAAAGGAAAAGAAATGGAACTAGGTTCCAATCCCGCAGAAGCAACCTGATAAATTAAAGGAAGGAATTGATGATAATTATTCTTATCCACCAATACTATTTGAAAGTTACTATCTTTCAATTTATTAGCCAATTTCAGCCCACCAAAGCCACCTCCCACTATCACCACGCGTTTTCTGCTTGTATTCGGTATATTAAAGCTCATAGTCTTATTTATTATTTTGTTTCATTTAAGAACAATGTACCTAAAAAAATGTTTCAATATAAAAAGAGCAATGTATTGGGTACAAAAATACAATAAAAACAACAGGAAACAAACTACATTAGCTAAATGTTAATATATTTTTTGCTTGTAATAATAATAACTAAGAAAACAGTTTTTAGTTGCAAAATGATTTAATAGAATACTGAAATAAACACTTTTATTGCAAAAAAAAAGATATTCGTATGATTTTCAAAGTAGAACATTTAAAAACAGTCGATCAAATTTTATTATCACAGGAATATCTATTCATAAAAAAACTTAATTTAAAAATAAAAGTTTCAATAACAAAGTAAAGATATAAGTAAAAAAACTAATTTTGCAAAGTTTTTGTATTTCATTATTTGCTACCTTTTATAAAACAAAGATTTTTAAAAAGTCATATTAAATTTAGAGAATATTAGATGAAAAAAACAATTAAAAAAGTGATGGCATTGACCATGATCACCTTTTCACTGCTTTTCGCAGGATGTCAAAAAGATCTCTATGATCCTGACAGTGCCGCTTCAAGTAAGGCGCCTATTACAGGAATTCCAGCTAATTTTGACTGGTCTACCGTTTCATCCGTGAATTTAACTGTAAATGTTGATGACCAATATAACGGCGAATACTTCTATACAGTGGAAGTATTTGATCAAAATCCCATAATTAATACTAATGCTACTTTATTAGGTAAAGGAGTTGCCAAGAAAGGGCAAGCTTTCATCACAGAATTATCTGTGCCAAAAACAGTGAGCAGCATAGCCATTCGTCAAACAAATCCTAGAGGGATAAGCGTTGTGCGGACAGTTAACGTTGCAAGTTCTATTGTTTGTAGTTTCGAAAGCACAACCACTGTTGCAACAAAAAGGAGTGCCAGCTATGTGACAACTAAAAGCGTCACTGTAACTGAATCTGATTTTGCAACATCAGCACCTGCAGGAAGCGTTGTTTATACTGGTTCCTTAACAGGAGCTACGAACTATACTATTACCGATGGTTTCAATGGAGGGATAAATCTTTATAATCCAAATCTTTCTTTATATGTATCGGGTAAGGTTCATTTAAGCAGCTTATACCTAGCATCAGGATGTAAATTATATCTCCTTCCAGGAGCAGAAGTTATATCTGATAATAGTACAAATCTTGGCCAAAGTGGGGTTGTAATATCTATTAATACGGGAGCCAAATATACAACGTCTTCTATGACTCCGAGTTCAAATGTAAAAGTCCTAAATAGAGGGAATTTAAATGCCACAACTCTACAGATAACCGGCTCTTCGCAGTTATACAATGAAGGGACTATTACTGTGAGCGGTAAGCTTAGCGGAGAAAATCAGGAAAGCTATATAGAAAATAAAGGAACTATCACCGCACAGGATTTTGAGCTGGCAGGAAATAGTAGTATGACCAATGCAGGTGATGTGACTATTGCCAATAAAACATATATTAGCAGTACTAATGCAGTATGGAGAAATGAAAATGGTACCTTTACTACAAAAGAAATGGAAATAGCAGGAGGTAATCAAAACTCATATAATGGCTGTAAATTAGTAATAACAGATTTATTTAACCTACATGATGCTAAACTTATAAATGATGCAGGCGCATACATTAGCTGTAATACGCTTACAATGAACAATGCCAAAGTTGAACTAGGAAATAATGCAATATTCAACGTAGCGGAACAAGCGACTTACCAATATAATCCTCAGAGCGGAAGCTTTGGATTTTACGGTACAGGAACGCAGCAGGCATTGCTAAAAATAAAGAAAGCCGTAGCAAATAGTTCCACTCAGGGGAATATCATTAATTATAGTGGTAAACTGCAAATAGAATGTCAGGATCATCCATCAATAGATATAGACGCTTATAACAAAAGATACACAATAGACAGTTCCGTTGAATGGGTAGGAACAGGTGAAACGTCCATCTCTATTCCTAAAAGTGAATGTAGCGAAGGAAATAATGCAGCCACAGGTGGTACTCCTTCCAATCCTACATTCCCTATAGAAGTTCCTACAAATAGCTACTATACTTATGCTATGGAAGATTTATGGCCCGCATACGGAGATTATGATATGAATGATTTGGTGACAACAATTAGCACAAGCTATGCTGCCAATAGTGCCAATAAAGTAGAAACGATGACGATCGATGCGGATTTAAGAGCCGTTGGAGCAACTAAATCTTTAGGAGCAGCCTTCCAATTAGATAAAGTCACTGCTGGGAATGTTAGCAGTGTAACCTATTCTACAGTTTCCACAGACGGATCCGTATTCGTAGTAAGCGGAACAAAAGTTGAAAGCGGACAGACACTTGCTGTCATTCCATTGTTTGATAATGCTCATAAGTTTATTGTTAGCTCCGGCATCACCAATACTGTTGTTGGTGGTCAAACCGTCCCAAGTAAATCTGTGAAAGTCACTATTACTTTCAAAGAAGGTACAGTAACTCCAAGCGATATTAGTGTCAAGAACCTGAATTTCTTTATTGTTAATGACGGGTTAAAAACAAATAGAACCGAGATTCACTTAGCGGGTTATAATGCTACGGATAAAGTAAATACAAGCCTGTTCGGAACAGGTGTTGATAATTCAAACGGCAGTACTAAATATCTTAGTAAAGACAATTTAGTATGGGGCATGATGATTCCCATAATCTTTGAATATCCTACAGAGTCCACAGATATAAGAAAAGCTTACCCCAACTTTGAGACATGGGCTCAATCAGGTGGAACAAGTAATTCCGACTGGTATAACTCTCCAACCACTGGCGCAGTTTATAATAAATAAAGAAGTTTATTCCAGCAAATAAAAGAGCAGAACTGACATTCTGCTCTTTTATTTGCTGGAATAAACCCTCGTGAAGAAAAATAAAACAATAAATGTAATGGTAAATCAAATAATTATTATATTTTTGCTGTTAAAGGAATGTAGATCTCTATTTAACAACTAATATTAATATTTTATGAGAATATCTACCCTTAAAATAATAACTATTCAGCTCCTAACCATTTTACTTCTGCCGAGCTGTAAAGAAGATTATTATGATCCTTATTTTGTAGTACCTTCTCCATTCACAGGCGTTCCCGATAGTTTTAACTGGTCAACCATCAGCTCCGTAAATCTCACAGTAAAGGTAAATGATGAATATAACGGTGCTTATTATTATGTGGTAGAAGTCTTTGATCAAAATCCTGTTCTTACTTCCAATACAACTTTGTTAGCAAAAGGTGTCGCTAAAGGCGGAGAAGCATATGTCTCGGAAGTCAACTTCCCGCAAGCTCTCGAAACCATCTATATTCGTCAGACAGCTCCCGATGGATTGAAAACCGTTCTAGAACAAACCATTAATGCTCAAAATATTACCATTGATTTCTCCGGAAGTGCTTCCTTAGCAACCGCTAAATCAAAAAGAATAAGCACCCGGTCTACCACTGTCCCTACTTATAAAGGAAACAGAACCGGAGCTACTTCCATTGATCTTACAGCATCCTCTACTATATTAACAGCTGGAAAATCATATGTAATTACCGGAGGAACCTATTCCGGTGGAATCACATTTTATGGAGGAAACACCACTACTCTTTTTGTAGAAGGGGAATGGAATATGCCTTCCAATCAGGGAGATTTTCAAACTGGGCTGGAGATAGTGGTTCTCAATGGTGGCAAAATAACCTTTGCCGGTAGCTCAAAGACTATTCAGGGAAACGGAAATGTAGATCTATTTATAATGAGCGGGGGAAACTTTAATCCCAATAAGAATTCAATCAATATCAATTTTTCAAATTCTGGAGGGAATGTTTCTAATTTTGGAGAGCTTAATCTCATACAAATGAAACTAAATGGAGGAAAGTTCTACAATGATAGTAAAACAATGACTATTTCTGAATTTAACCAAACCGGAACCATTGAAAATCACGGTACTCTTACACTTGGTTCCATCAATTCCAACTACGGTTTAACCATCGATAATTATTCAAATATGGTCGTCACAGGAAATCTAACCTGTCAGGGAACCACTATTAAAAATCAGGGGCTCCTTACATTGGGTTCCCTCAATTCCTCCTCTGGATTATCTATTGATAATTACTGTAACATGACCGTCACAGGAGATTTTAACTGCTCTGGAGCCGTACTCAATCTACATGGCAGCACAATCTTGTCATGTATAAATTTTAGTTCGCAAGGAACCACCGTTAATATGGATGCTTTTTCCTTGCTGGATGTTACCGGAACCACCACGTTTACCTCTTGGTCCAGTACCCTGCATGGAACCGGAAGCGGTACTGATTTTGCTCTGGCCCGTCTTAAAAAAGTGGTGTGCACCGGTTCGGGCAGCGTTACCTATAACGGGAATCTGGAACTCGAATGTTCAGATCACACCGCAAAGTCCCTTTATTATTTCCCCTACTATCTCAATTCTCCCGCCCGCATGGTTAGCTACGGCAGTCCCACAGTGCTGATCCCCGCCAGTGAATGTACAGGTGCAGGTAGTTACCCCCAAGGAACTAAGCCCGTTGATCCGGTCTTCCCTATCGAAGTACCCACTAGCAGTATTTACACCTATGCCATAGAAGATTTCTGGCCAGCCTACGGAGATTATGATATGAATGACCTTGTTGTGGAGAATCAAACAACATTTAAAGTGGATGAGAAAAATATGGTAACAAGTATGACCATCACGGCCAGACTGACGGCTGTGGGAGCTTCAAAGAAATTAGGAGCCGCGTTTCAATTAGACCGTGTTCTGTCCGGTAATATTAAGAGTGTTTCTGTTGTGTCAGATTCCCCCAATAACCGATTAACCGGCACAGTATTCACTATCGGTTCCAAAGGTATTGAAACCGGACAGACTCAAGCGGTAATCCCGCTTTTCAATGAAGCTCACCATTTCTTACTAAATAGCGGCAGTGAAAGATATGATCTGTTAAACACAACTACACAAGGTCAATACATTACTCCGAAACAAGTAAAAATCACCATTGATTTTGTCTCGGGCAATGTAAGTCAGAATGATATCGCTGTGAAGTACCTTAATTTCTTTGTGGTGACCGATGCACAGACAGAGAATCGAAAAGAAGTTCATCTGCCGGGGTATGCTCCCACCAATAAAGCCACAACCAGCTATTTTGGCGGAGGCCCCAATAATATCCCGTCCAATAATGACCTGTCACTTAATGGCGTATATTACCGGGGAACGGACAATCTGATATGGGCATTAATGATACCCGGTTCCTTCAATTATCCAATGGAAACAAAAAGCATTATAATTGCTTATCCTAAATTTAAGGAATGGGCCGTCTCAGGAGGAGTAAACAATAAAGACTGGTATGGCAGTTCAAATGCCGACCCTACATATATATACACAAATAAATAATAATGAACAACTATTTAACATTTATTTTATATATCTTTGTAACCTCTAATTTGCGTTAAAAAGAGAATCAAAAATAAATCTGATATAGCAACATTTGCAAAAATAAAAGATGATGAAAAAAAAGATATTATTAATTGATGATAAAGAGTCTATAGCGAAAGTTATTTCCATTTATCTTTCCGCTGAATTCGACCTTGTTTATTTTGAGAATCCCGTTAAGGCCATCGCTTGGTTACAAGAGGGGAACATTCCCGATTTAATTATTTCGGACATCAAAATGCCGGAAATGAAAGGCGATGAATTCTTAACCTATATGAAGACTAACGCATTATTTAGTCCCATTCCCATTATCATGCTCTCCAGCGAGGAAAGTACCACAGAGCGAATCAGATTATTGGAGGAAGGAGCGGCAGATTACATTCTCAAGCCGTTTAATCCCATGGAATTAAAAATAAGAATCAAAAAAATAATAAAAGACTAGATGCTGCATCTCATTTACATAGGGGTAAATTCACAAGCTATTGATCATTTCAGCCAGTTATCAAAGGGTGAAATGAAAGTAGTGGGAAACTACGACGAAGCGGCAAAATGGTTTTCTCAGTCCCATGACAGATTGCCCGTTATTATCCTATTTGAAAAAGGGTCCCTGAAAAAAAATTTAGCTGATATCTCCTACTTACATAAAAAGTTTTTCCGCACTTATATTGTTCTCATCACAGATTCCTTAACTAAAGAAGAAAGTTTTTTATACCTAAAAAGTGGCATTTGCAATACAATGTTACCCAATGAGAACGAAAATAACTACGAACAGACCCTTGATTTTATAATCAAAAGGCAGTCTCAGTTCCATTCCGCCCTTAAAAATAAATTATTGATCAAAGGTTTTCATCTGCCTCTCTGGAAAAGAATATTCGACATCCTTTTTTCAAGTTTGGCTCTGCTATGCCTTTCACCCATATTCCTGTTGGTTGCCATAGCCATTCGAATAGAAAGCGAAGGTCCCATTGTATATAAGTCAAAACGAGTGGGCAGTAACTATCGCGTCTTTGATTTTCTGAAATTTCGTTCCATGTATACTAATGCGGACAAACGCTTAAAAGAGTTCAATGCCCTCAATCAATACAAAAATGATCCGACTGTAACAGACGATAATGTAATAAATCCTGATTCACAAAAAGAATCGCCGGCAAGTGAAAGTGAAGTTTTTTTGGTATCAGATGATTATTTTATTTCCGAACAAACCTATATCAATCAGAAAAGTATAGAGAAAAAAAATTCGTTTGTCAAGTTGGAAAACGATCCCCGCATTACCAAAGTAGGACATTTCATTCGTAAATACAGCATTGATGAACTCCCGCAGTTAATCAATATATTAAAAGGAGACATGTCTGTTGTGGGCAATCGTCCCCTCCCACTCTATGAAGCGGAACTACTTACCAGCGATGAATATATAGATCGCTTTATGGCTCCCGCGGGGCTTACCGGACTTTGGCAAGTAGAGAAGCGAGGAAAAGCAGGGAATCTGTCCGCCGAGGAACATAAACTCCTGGATATTAAATATGCCCAGAACTATTCCTTTGGGGTAGATCTATCTATTATTTTCAGAACATTTACCGCTTTTGTTCAAAAAGAAGATGTATAATAAAGAATTAATTATAGAATTTATGAGAGAGAAAATATTTTTAATCCTTCTTTTTTGTTGTCTATGCTTTGCACCTCTCGCACAAGCTCAAGAAAGTAATATAGCGGATATGACTCCGGAGGATTATGCCAGCTTAAAACTTCCACCATTGGATTCCTTATATGAAAACGCAAGAAAGGGACCTGCTTTTCAAATCCTTGATGTAAGAAAAGAGGGAGAGATTAGCTTACTAAAAAAAGAGAAACGAAGTTGGTTGAAGTATTTTAACGTAAATGGAGGATATAATTATGGAATTCTTGGCAACACCTCTTCCTTTTCTGATTCTGCCACCCCTCTTTATTCTCAGTATAGTGAAAATGCACAAAGTTCTTACCATGTAGGAGGAGGAATATCAATTCCCATAGAAGACTTATTCGATTTAAAACCCAAAGTTAATCGCCAAAAATTAAGAATAAAAGAAATTGATCTACAGAAAGAACAAACGATGGATGAGTTGAAACAACAAATTATTGAATTGTATACATCTGTACTTTCTTCCATATCCATCCTAAAATTAAAAGCGGAATCCTTAGCTTTTGCTAATGCTCAATATAAAATAGGCGAAAATGACTTTTTAAATGGAAGAGGGAATGTCAGTAGTTTAAATACTCAGAAAACAATGCAAATTCAAGCTTTAAGTGATTATGAATCCACACG
>JAATGU010000091.1 GCA_015654535.1 Bacteroidales bacterium | reverse complement strand
TTCGAGTACATAGAGACCTGGTACAACCGTAAAAGACTACATTCTACTCTGGGATACCTATCCCCGGAGGAATTTGGTAGAAGCTTAAATAAACAAAATATTGCAGCTTAACTAAATGTCCATTTTATTGTTGCAATTCCAGTTCACTGTTAACTGGAAAATTTTGCGAAAACTACAGTGGAATCGCAACAAATAACCTACTAACACCTAAGACAGCACGCTTAAAGATTTTATTGATTAACAATGACTGGAGTCATTAAAAGAAATCTTTGACTGTGGAATATGGTTGGTTGATGATTGTTCTATTAAGCTTCTTTTAAGAGCATCAAATGAGAATACTCTTTCATCTTGCAGTTTAATAATACATCGCTGTACGTTGCTATAAAAGTCAAGGAGTTGGTGATTTAACACTTGCCAGTTTGGATGGGTGTTTCTGATAATACCTTTAATTGAATCCCAATCCTTTTCGTGGATTCTAATTCCGGTAGAAACGGTAGTACTGATTCTGTTACTCGTTACTCTGATAACGATTGGATAAATCTGATCCGCCTTTAAGCGTTTGTCATTTAAGATAAGTTTGTAGTAAACCATAATTGTTAGTTTATGGTTGCATGCTGTACTAACAGTGTACTAACAAGAGATGGTATTTTAGCCTTTAATTTTTAATTGAAAAAGAACAAATACCAAAAAAGCCTCTCAGAACTAACTGAAAGGCTTTATAGGGAGTGGAGAATACCGGATTCGAACCGGTCACCTCTTGCCTGCCAGGCAAGCGCTCTAGCCAAATGAGCTAATCCCCCCGGGGTGGCAAAAGTAATTAAAACTTCTGCTCCTGCAAATAAAATGTTAAAATAAGTGGTTTTTGGCGGTCTAATGAGCAGACATACCTTCGGTATTGCCTCTGCGTACATTTTAACCTCAGTTCGCGAAGGTAAGGTTCGCTAAACCGTTTACCTTTATGCTTGTCAATCCCTGGCTTTCAAACCGTACTTCATTATCAATTTCGATCTCTCCGAATGGCAACAGATCGATCTGTAATCCGGACGGTGCTACAACTACAAATGAGTTTGTAGTACTTTCCACAAATCCCTTATTTTTAGTTAGGTAATCCCTGACATCCTGGTAATTCTGTCTGTTACTAATATGCACAGCAAAATCAACATCTTTTGTAGACCTGTAATCCTGATCGCTACGGGCATACCAAATATCCCTGGCTATAGCGCCAATCAGGTAGAAATCAATATTCTTTTCTTTAAAGGCTTCTTCGAGTGCATCAAATACATATTTTAATTCGCCTTCTTTAATATCACTCAAATTCATTCTTTAGATATTTATCGTAAATCATCCTTCAGGAAGTGTACTTAGCTTATAAAACATCATACCAAAAGTTAATCCCATGTGGGATACTCAATGATAATTGATTCCCGCATTTTATTTCTTTGTTGCTTTTAGCAGTTCGAATTTTTCTTTTTCAGTTTGCAGCATACGCTCATACAGATCCTTGTTTTCTGCATAAAGTGATTTTAACTCTTCCATGGTTTCTACCAACTTATCCAGAGGGTTGAAGGTACATGAATTATTGGTTGTAGGATCTCCGGTTATTCCTGAAACAGAAACGGTAGAATTTGGATTCGCTCCTTCATAATTATTCTGAATATTCATTATGGTTTTCTCCTCGTCAAAATTCTTAATTGCCACTACAGGAATCTTTAAAGCCTCAGCTACCTGCTCTAATAATTCATCGTCAATCTTAGGTTTAGATTCTAACATCGATATCCTCTTTTGGTTCCATTCCTCACCCATTGTAATCGCGAGGGACTCTTGTTTAACTCCGAGAATCTCCCTGAACCTCTTAATATTCCTGCCTATATGTATCTTATTCGGACGCTCTGCTATAGTACTCATGTCGTTCTGATTTATTGGTAAATGTAATAAGAACTTTAATTAATTAGTGAAAATTAACCGTTTACATTCGTTTAATCTTATAATCTCGCCTTGCATTACGGGCAATCAGTAACCATCAGCAATATCTACTGGATCATATATCTATCATCATATTCAAATAGTGGTTTGGATCCTATAAAAGTCCAAAAAGGAATTTGCCAAAATTGAGTTGTCAAAAAAGTAATTGATTGACAGCTGCCAGGATAGGTATTATATTTTTTATGTTAACAAAGGGCTTTTTTATACCGAAAACAATGTCCTGTAAGAAATTAACATTCATGTTAATTAAAATAACTTATATATATGTATATTAGGGTATATTAACGTTTAATTACAGCGATAGAAGAAATTGTAATCAATTCTAACCAAATACAATGCAAAACCTCCTGATTAGACTCCTGGAACCCAAGACAAATGAGCCACAAATGCCAGAAGTACTTCTGTCTCTTTTAAATGTTAAAATACCAAATTCAATTTTGATAAAAGAGATAGAGGAACATCCGAACTACCCGGGTTCGTTTATTACCCAGCTACGAGGCAAAAAAGCGAATTGTGGCTCAGTGCTCCGGTCAGTGTACCGGACTCTTACTGTTTACTTTACGCAAATACACCAAAACCCCACCAAATCAAGCGGTGGGTTTCGTTATTTTAAATTAATAAATTAAGATGAAACCATCATAAGCATACCGCTTACAAACAGCAATGAATATAGCTTGTGATAGCTTCATAACCTTTAAAAAACAATATATTCTGATGAAAAAATTTCTTATAAGCATTCTGATGGTGTTATTGCAGATGTCAGCATTTAGCCAATATAAATTTACACTGAATATTAAGAGTCAAACTTTGTCTGGCAAAAATATTCGCTTAGATATTTTCAACAACACTAATTTTACCCCTATAAAATTTGAAACGTTTTCTATCAAAAACGGGTATTATATCCTTCAAGGAGAAGTAAAACAGCCGAGTAATTTTGCTGAATTCAGTATTTCCTACCAGGGAAAAAATGTATATAAAGATTTTGTGCTCGATTCTGGTGTAAATAATATTAATTTGGAGCTGCCAGTTGGATCATCCAGATATTTAACATTTCGATCTGATGCAAGAGGCTATTTTATCTTTGATGATTTAAATAATTTATTCGAAGAAACCATAGCCTGCTATAAAAATCCCGCAAGAGTAAATGGTTATCTGAAATTAACACAAGAACAACACGACGAAATCAACATCATCCAATTAAAGAGACTTGAGGCTTATCCGGATGATTTTGGAAGTTTAATTTATTTGTTTAGAATTTCCCGAGCGGATGCCGAACCAGCTTACGCAAAGAATAACCTTGCAACTTTCGCCAAATTTAGTGATGAAATTAGGAATTCTGAAGCCGGAAAACAATTGTATGAGGAGAATACTGCTTTGATAAACAATAAAGCTGCGACCAGGGCCGGAAATGAAGTAAAGGTTTTCATCATCACTGATATTAATGACAAATCCTTTAGCAATAGTTTCCTGAAAGGTAAACCTTATATTATTGTTTT
>JAATGU010000081.1 GCA_015654535.1 Bacteroidales bacterium | reverse complement strand
GACTACGGATCAGAAGGTTACAGGTTTGAATCCTGTCGGGGTCACAAAAATAATCCCCTACAAATCATGGTTTGTAGGGGATTATTTTTGTTCTATTCGATGGAATCGTCATTTATTACAATTCCATTTTATTCCTAACACTTAATATTTAGTTCATTTAACACGGCACGAATCTTTTCAAATGTCGTTATTCTAGTAGGAACCAAAGGTAAACGAAGCTTATTTTCAATCATTCCCATCGCATTCAGCATTGATTTTACACCTGCTGGATTACCATCCACAAAAAGTAAATCAAATAATTCAGTAAACTTATGATGAATTGTGAGCGCATTTGTATAATCACCAGACAAAGCTAAACGAGTCATTCTGCTAAATTCACGAGGGAAAGCATTACCTATGACCGAAATAACACCTACAGCACCAAGAGTAATCAGAGGGAAAGTAATGCCATCGTCACCCGAAATTACATTAAAATTAGCCGGTTTATTTTTTATAATATCATCCATCTGGGTTATATTCCCAGAAGCTTCTTTTATAGCTACTACATTCTTAAAGTCTCGGGCAATGCGTAACGTTGTCTCTGCTGTCATATTAACACCTGTACGCCCTGGAACATTATAAAGTACAATAGGGAGATTCGTAGCATTTGCAATAGCTTTATAATGTTGATAAAGTCCTTCTTGAGACGGTTTATTATAATAAGGTACAACAGACAAGATGGCATCTATTCCTGTAAAATCATCATTCTTAAGAGTTTCGACAACCACCTTGGTATTATTTCCACCAACACCTACCACAATAGGAATTTTACCTTTTACTCGCTCAATAATTAATTTTTGAATTTTCTTTTTTTCTTCGAGAGTAAGAGTCGGAGTCTCAGCTGTAGTAGCCAAAATAACTAAAAAATCTGTTCCATTTTGAAGTTGATAATCCACTAATCTCATTATTGCTTCATAATCAACGCTCTCATCCTCTTTGAATGGGGTGATTAATGCCACGCCCATGCCTCTTAATTTTGACTGTATCATAAGTGCTATTATAATCTATAAGTATTTGCGCTACAAAAGTACGAATATTTTCTATTTTTACTATACGTATAGTATGGAAAATAAATTATTTCGTGTTATATGGTTACATTATTAGTTTTAAAAATTCCTCTTCGTTCACTATACGGACTCCTAATTTTCTTGCTTTATCTAACTTTGCAGGCCCCATATTTTCACCTGCAAGAATAAAACTAGTCTTTGAAGAAATAGAGCCTACATTTTTCCCTCCGTTTTGTTCAATCAACTCTTTATATTCATCTCTTGAGTGATGAGCAAAAACGCCACTGATAACAATTGAAAATCCTTTGAACTTTTGAGTAAGTGGCCCCGATCCTTCTGTACGAGTAAACTGTAAACCAGCTTCTTTTAGTTTATTAACTAATAAAAGATTCTTATCATTGGAAAAGTAATTCACAATACTTTGGCCTATTTTTTCTCCGATTTCATCGATTTGTATAAGAGTTTCAAGCGTTGCTTTTTCTAATTCTTCAATTGATTGAAAGGATCTTGCAATTTTTTTGGCTACAGTTTCTCCTACAAATCGAATACCAAGAGCAAAAAGGACTCGTTCAAATGGTACATTTTTAGATATTTGTATACTAGAAACAATATTCTCAGCTGATTTTTCCCCCATTCGGTCCAATCCTTTAATTTGATCTGTTGTAAGAGTATAAAGGTCAGCCGGTGAGTTCACTAATCCAAGTTTGTAGAAGGTCTCAACCGTTTCAGGACCCAGTCCGTCTATATTCATAGCCTTGCGACTAATAAAATGTTCTATTTTACCTTTTATTTGTGGTGGACAAGCGGTTTCGTTTGGACAATAGTAGGCTGATTCTCCTTCATAACGCACTAATTTTGAACCACATTCGGGACATATTGTGATAAATGTCACCTTTTCACCGATCATAAAACGAGCGCTTGTATCTACTCCTGTAATCTTAGGAATAATTTCCCCACCTTTTTCAACGAAAACCATATCTCCAATATGTAGGTCAAGCCCTTCAATAATATCTGCATTGTGTAGCGAAGCACGTCTTACTACCGTCCCTGAAAGCTGAACAGGGTCCAAATTGGCTACAGGGGTTATTGCACCTGTCCGCCCTACTTGAAAAGTCACCTCATTGAGACGAGTTAAAGCTTGTTCTGCCTGAAATTTGTAAGCAATAGCCCATCGAGGAGACTTTGCAGTGAATCCTAATATCCTTTGCTGGCGAAGAGAATTGACTTTTAATACGATACCATCAGATGCAACTGGAAGATTCTTTCGTTCAGTGTCCCAATAATTAATAAAATCAAAAACTTCTTGCAGCGTTTTACACTTTTTCGTAGCATTTGAAATTTTGAATCCCCATTGGTGTGCAATTTGTAAATTTTCAAAATGACCATCAGCTGGCAAATTTTCGCCTAATAAATAATAGAGATAAGCATCTAATTTTCGAGATGCTACAACAGAAGAATTTTGTTGTTTAAGGGTTCCAGAAGCGGCATTTCTAGGATTAGCGAAGAGCGGTTCTTCACGAGTTTCTTTTTCTTTATTCAATTCTTCAAAAACGGTCCATGGCATCAATATTTCTCCCCGGATCTCAAATTCTTTAGGATAGTTATTTCCATGAAGAACTAAAGGTATCGTTCTAATAGTTTTCACATTATCTGTTACGTCATCTCCTTTTTCTCCGTCACCTCTGGTAACTGCACGAACCAATTTCCCATCTATATATGTCAAAGAAATAGAAGTCCCATCATACTTTATTTCACAACAAAGTTCAAAATCTTCATTTAATGCCTTACGTACTCGTTCATAAAAATCCGTAACTTCGGGTAGAGAATAAGTATTTCCAAGCGAAAGCATTGAATATTTGTGTAACACTTGAGTAAAATTCTTGTTAATATCACTTCCCACTCGCATTGTAGGAGAATTATCATCCTCATATTCAGGATATTCTTCTTCCATATTCTGGAGTTCCCTCATCAGTTTATCAAATTCTTGATCCGATATTTCAGGAGCATTCAGTACATAGTAATTATGGTTATGTCTATGTAACTCGGCCCGTAATTGCTCTATTTTTTCCTTTGCAGTCATACCTTTCTGATTGTTTCGGACAAAAATACTCATTTTCTTCATGAATATCTGCCATATACAAGCATAATTATTTGTACTTTTGCAAAAAACAGAACCATGCGCATTGATATAATTACAGTTTTACCAGAAATGATTGAAGGATTCTTCAATTGCTCTATACTAAAAAGAGCTCAGACTAAAGGACTTGCTGAGATTCATATTCATAATCTTCGCGATTATGCTACAGACAAGCATAGAAAGGTAGACGATTATCCTTTTGGCGGTTGTGCAGGAATGGTGATGAAAATTGAACCAATAGAAAAATGTATAAATTATTTAAAGGCTGAAAGAGAGTATGATGAGGTGATTTTTACAACTCCTGACGGGGAACAGTTTAATCAAAAAATGGCAAATACTCTTTCATTAACTAATAATATGATTATACTTTGTGGACACTTCAAAGGAATTGATTATAGAATCCGAGAACACCTTATAACAAAGGAAATAAGTATAGGAGATTATGTTTTGACAGGTGGCGAATTAGCTGCTGCCGTAATGTCAGATGCGATCATTCGTATCATCCCAGGGGTTATATCTGATGAACAATCTGCTCTTTCTGATTCATTCCAAGATAATCTCTTAGCAGCGCCTGTTTATACAAGACCTGCTGACTATAATGGGTGGAAAGTTCCTGATATTTTACTATCAGGTCATGAAGCAAAGATTGCAGAATGGGAATTTTCACAATCTCTTGAACGTACCAAACGTTTGAGACCAGACTTATTAAAGTAAATAGTTGTTGAGTTCTTTTTATTGGTTTATACTTTTTCTCTTTACCAATTAAATGGGATCATCTGAATTTATAAAATTTATATTTTAGAGTAAAAACTAATAAATAAAAACATATTGTTTAATAATCAGATTAGACTTCCAAAGCGCCAATAATGTCTTTAACAGAAGAATAATTGTGTCTATCTAAGTAACTATTTATACCATCAATAACTTTAATAGAGACACTAGGATCAATAAAATTAGCTGTTCCAATTTGTATCGCACTTGCGCCAGCTAAAATAAATTCCACTGCATCTTTCCAATTCATAATTCCTCCAAGGCCAATAACAGGTATTTTTATAGCCTTTGCTACTTGCCAGACCATGCACAAAGCAATAGGTTTTACCGCAGGCCCACTTAGTCCACCAGTTATAGTTGATAATAGTGGAGTACGCTTTTCTGCATCAATAGCCATTCCTAAAATAGTGTTGATTAACGAAACGCTATCTGCCCCTGACCCTTCTGCAGCACGAGCGATTTCAGTAATATCAGTAACATTAGGGGATAGTTTAACAATAAGTGTCTTTTTATATACAGAGCGAACAGCACTGATTACATCACACGCTCCACTTACAGATACACCAAAAGCCATTCCTCCTTCTTTTACATTAGGGCAAGATATATTCAATTCTATAGCAGGAATATTTACAAGTTCATTGATTATTTCAGCTGTTTTTACATAGTCTTTTACAGTAGATCCCGAAACATTAACGATCATATGGGTGTCTATACCTTTAATCCTCGGATAAATGTGTTCAACAAAGTAATCTACACCTTTATTTTGCAATCCCACAGCATTTAACATGCCTGAAGGAGTCTCTGCCATACGTGGGTATGGGTTCCCTTCACGCATATGAAGAGTTGTACCTTTTACAATTATACCACCTATTCGTGAAATATTTAGAAAATCTTCATACTCTTCACCGTATCCAAATGTACCCGATGCAGTCATCACCGGGTTCTTCATTGACAAGTCTCCTATGTTTACACTTAAATCTGCCATAACAATTTTTTTATATTAAAAACCGGTCCTTCTGTACATACACAAAGGTGCCCCTCATCTACAGTCTTTTCCACACAACATAAACAAGCACCTATACCGCATGCCATAGTATTTTCTAAAGAAACTTCACACTCTATATTGTTAGTTTTGGCATATTTGGCAACAGCTACCATCATGGGCTTAGGTCCACAAGTGTAAATACAGTCAAATTTTTGTTTAATTAGTACAGAATGTTGGGTAACATATCCTTTTTCTCCAGCACTACCATCTTCAGTAGTGATATATACATCTCCAAATTTCGTAAATTCGTCAAGTTGTAGAAGATCATATCTAGAACGAGCCCCCAAAAGAAAAGTAGGTTTGCAATTACTAGCCAGAAATTTCTCACCTAAGTAAAGCAAAGGTGCAGTTCCCACTCCTCCGCCTATGAGAAGAGGGCGATTAGAGGGATTAGAAGGCATTGTAAAGCCGTTTCCAAGAGGTAAAATAACATTTACTATATCTCCCTTAGAGACTTTTGCTAAAGTACACGTACCATCTCCAACCAATTGTAACAAGAACCAAACTTCATTGTTTATTTTGTCAACGTAATTAATCGAAATAGGGCGGCGAAGAAAGGTTGTAGGTGATCCATCTATTCTTATTTCTGCAAATTGCCCTGGGATAATTTCTGGAAATATCACCTGAGAGGTCATTTTGATCAACACATAGTTGGTATTTAACTGGATGTTGTCTGTAACCGTTAAATCTAAAATTATTTTTTTCATGAATTGGATAAATTCTGATTCGGATGACAAAGATACGCCATTTTGCCCAAATTTACTTTACCTACAATATTAATAATTTATATAATGGTTATTTTTCACCTTTAAATATTTCAAATGTATTATCATCAAAGAAAATTCTTATTTCAGTGATTTTTCTTGGAGGTCTTTCTATATATCTAACTTCTTCTTTTACAACCTCTTTAGGTGCATTTTCTATCACTTTAGGTACTATTTCCTTGCGATATTCTGAATTAGCTGTAGCAATAGGTGGATTTACTACATTCTCGTCAAATAAAGAGCGCTGCAAATCATCAGATATCTTATCTTGATGTACCATTTCACCTGTTCCGTAAAGTAACCAATCTAAATTTATATATTTATACCGTTGATGAATCTTCATAACTACATCAAGGCTAGGATTATTTCTACCACGTAGAATATGGGTTAATGTAGAACGCTGAATTTCGATACTTTCAGCAAATGAAGAAGGCGTTAAATGTTCTCTCCTCATAATAGCTTCAATTCTATCTTTCATTTTAGGGTTATTTTGAGTATATAAATGTAAATGCGATCTGTAAACAATGAGTCCACAAATGTAAATGATATAATTTACATTTGCAAGAAACATTTGTATTATTATTTTAGATACAAATGTTTGTTTTATAATTCAAATGTATAATGATAATTTGTTATTATAAATAAGCTAACAAAAACATATTTAAGTAAAAGTTTTAATAATATCTTTATATAATTGATTTATAGTAATATATATAATATTATTAAAAATAAAAGAGAGCATATTTACAGATGTATATATACTTATTTTGTTTATTCTATATTGGTTATTTATAGAAACTAATATATGTAATTGATATTTTAATATTTATAATACAAATTCATAGTAGACAAATGGATTATTAAATTGATAAAAAAGAGATTGCCTAACTTGTAAACAAATAGAATACAAATGTAAAACAATAGTTTTAAATACATATGTACTTCACCTGTTTACTTATATAAATCAGGCAACATTTGTAATGTAGTCTGCTATGCTATTAATTATTCACTAATGTAAATTTTCAATATTGTTGTTACCAAGCATGCATAATATAAAAAACAATTGATTTAATATTCAAATCTAAAATGAAAATGCTTATCCTATTTGTGGATAAATGTATATTAATCATAAATAAACGATTCTAAGAGCATTATTTTTTGGATAAACATCAGCAATATAATACTTTGAATCTATTTTTTTAGAATCAAATTTGGACCATTCCAAGATGTTAAGGACTAAGAACTAGAAAATATATCATAAAATTTAATCGGTCAACTAAAACAGAATAAGGTTAAACTTGAAGATACATCAGCAATAAATAAGATTCGTACGATACTGTATATTTCGGACTAACCAATAACAGTTTTCTCGGATTATGAGTGAGTCCGATTATCTGTCCAGCAGCAGCTATCGGCGCACTTATAGCTATAACTTTCTTCGCGGACGGTGTTTTCCGACATTGAACTCTCAAAGAGGCTTTAGGGTGGCTTGAGAGAACCGAGAACGGCTGCGTACACGCAACCACCAAACTGGTACCATCATCGGAACCAACAGCAATGAGCGCATATAACAAAATAGTGCGGGCTAACCTCATTGCCATTGATGACATCATGCTTTTCCCCGTGAAAAAGGAAGATACCACCGGATTCTTCAACCTGATCAATACCTTGCACGAAAAGACATCCATCATTATTACAACAAACAAAGCTCTCACAGAATGGGCGCAGACCTTGAATGACGAAGGCACTCCTGGGTATAACAGGTGTGAGGTCATTAAACTCGCTGGGACAAGCTACAGGTTGGAGAACAGAAAAATTATTTTTAAACAAGAGATATAAACTAGAGGGAAGAAAATAAACTGATGGTTGTACTTTGCAAAAAAAATGATGCTTTTATATTTGTTGATTACAGTTTCCATATGATGTCTATGTCAGTTGCCAACAGCCAAGGCACATAAACGCATAACTGGAATGCAGGGGGAAATAAAGGCTGGATTCTTTTTTATTCTTGTATAAACGCACGGCCTTTCAGCCATCCTTTCTTTTTATTCTTGTATAACCGGGGAAACGGGAGGGAGGGGACTGGTCCGGCGTTTTTTTTAGGAAGGGACAAAAAAAGAAAAATGCTGAAAAAGTCACGCAGTCACGCTATAGCAGCCTAATTAATTAGTAAACAGAAAGATAGAAGCGCGGGACACCCGCGTGACTGCGTGACTTCTGCGTGATTGCGCCGGGCAAGGTCACGCGGGGTTTATCTCTGTTTATTAGCTGATTACAGCGAAGCGCGGGACTGCGTGACTTTTTAAACAAATAAAAATAGTATTATAATATGTCCAGACTCTTTGAACCAAGAGTACAGACATCTTTCTATAAATCTCTGGACACTTCTAATAAATACTTTCCTTTATCATTCGCCCATAAAAAAGGCGCTTCTTTGTATTGTAATGTGAATCTAACTCTGATAATAATTTGATTTAATATTATAAAACGTGGACAGAATAAAGAAGCCTTCGTCAGACTCGACGAAGGCTCTCAATTATATATGTACCAAGTTTGATTAATGCAAAATATTATACACTAATTCACGAAGAAGTTCTCCGTCGTTCATAGTACTATTACCAATACCTTTCGATCTAGCGTCACAATTTCTTATCTCTCCTATTATTTGCATTACTTTTACCCCACTATATCTCCGCATTGCATTCAAATAATCTTTTGATTGCCAGGTAGTCTTTAACCCTAATTGGTAAGCGATTCCTTGCTCAGATTTTTCAGGCGCATAATATGCCAGCATTAGATTGGCATAAAAATTAAATAAAAGAGAAATCGTAACTTGAATAGAATTTGTTTTAGGGTTCTGAGCAAAATATTTTATTATCTGGTTTGCCTTGAATATATCTTTTTCTATCAAAGCATTTTTTAATTCAAAGTTATTATAATCTTTGCTAATACCTATATTTTTTTCTATTTGATCAGGTGTTATACGTTTTTGTCCAGGAGGTAATGTGATTATTAATTTCTCAAGTTCACCGGTAAGACGACTTAAATCTGATCCCACAAAATCGGCAATCATAGCTGAAGATTTTTGCTCAATATCAATGCCTTTTCGTTTTAAATAGGAAGTAATAAAGACAGGAAGTGAAGCATCTTTTAACTTCTTAGATTCAAAAAGAATCCCTTTTTTCTCAATTTCTACAGCCAGTTTTTTCCTTCTGTCCAAAGTCCCATGTTTATGACAAATAACAAGCAGTGTAGAGTTTAGTGGTTTCTGAAGATAGTAAGACAGTTGATCTATATTCTTAATATTTTGAGCCTCTTTTACAATTACTACTTGATGTTCAGACATCATAGGATAGCGTTTTGCCGCATTGATAACTGTAGAAACATCAACATCAGCACCGTATACTACTGAGAGATTAAATTCTTTTTCAGCTTCACTAAGAACATTCTGAGTAATATATTCAGCAATTAAATCTATATAATAAGGTTCATCGCCCATTAAATAATAGATGGGCTTATATTGTTTTGTCTTAAGATCCTTAATGATCTCTTCATATGTTAATTCTTGCTTAGCCATCTTTTTATAATTACCATTCAAATTTCAGATGTTTGACTGTTTTTTTCTCATCAATAATCATTTTTAGTGAAGCAATACCTATTTCAACATGTTCATGAACGTAGTTTCTTGTCACTAAATTATCGCTTTTATCAGTTTTTACACCTTCTGGAATCATAGGCTGATCGGAGACTAACAAAAGTGCTCCTGTTGGAATATGATTGGCAAATCCTGTACTAAAAAGAGTTGCTGTTTCCATATCTACCGCCATCGCTCGAGTTCTTGTCAGATATTCTTTAAACTCATCATCATGTTCCCATATTCTTCTATTAGTGGTGTAAACAGTACCAGTCCAATAATCACGCGCATGATCACGAATAGAGGAAGAAACTGCACGCTGTAACATAAATGCAGGTAGTGCAGGAACTTCAGGAGGTAAATAATCATTTGATGTCCCTTCACCACGAATAGCTGCTATAGGAAGAATCAAATCTCCAAGTTTGTTTTTTTTATCAATTCCCCCACATTTTCCAAGAAAAAGACAAGCTTTAGGGTGAATAGCTCCAAGTAGATCCATAATAATAGCAGCATTTGGACTTCCCATACCAAAGTTAATAATGGTGATACCTTCTGCTTTAGCAGAAGACATATTTGCATCTCTACCTAAAATTGGAACATTAAATAGCTCGGCAAAGATCTCTACATAGTTATTGAAATTCGTTAATAAAATGTACTCACCAAAATCTTCCAATTGTCGTTTTGTATATCGAGGAAGCCAATTTGTTACTATTTCTTGCTTTGTTTTCATAATTATCTACTAAATTTGTATTCCTGATCAAATCAATCAGTTATTAAAATACAAAAATAATAAATGTTATTGTTAAACCTGCCAAAATATGAGGTTAAAATAGAGATACGCAATGGAAAAAGAGTTATTTTCGATGTGCTAAGGCGACGATATGTTGCCTTAACTCCCGAGGAATGGGTACGTCAGCACTTCGTACACTTTCTAATTGCGCATAAAGGCTATCCATTGACACTGATGGCGAACGAAGTTTTTTTAAACTTAAACGGTACAAAGAAACGTTGTGACACAGTGCTTTACAAGCAGAATCTAACAGCTAGAATGATTATTGAATATAAATCTCCGGAGATAGAAATTACTCAAGCTGTTTTTAATCAAATATCAAATTACAATCTCGTATTAAAAGTTGATTATTTGATTGTAAGTAATGGAATTAATCATTATTGCTGTAAGATGGACTATGACAATCAGAGCTATATCTTTTTAAAAGATGTACCTGCATATAATCTTCTTTGATACAAAAAGAGAGAGCTTTTAAAACTCTCTCTTTTTTGATAATTATTTTGATGAAGGATGTTCCACATCAATGCCAGCCAATTCCGGGTCAATTATTACTCGGCCACAGTATTCACAAACAATAATTTTTTTACGCATACGGATATCTAGTTGTCTCTGAGGTGGAATCTTATTAAAACAACCTCCGCAAGCATCACGTTGCACATAAACAATACCCAAACCATTGCGAGAATTCTTACGAATGCGCTTAAAGGCTTGCAGTAAACGAGGATCAATAGCTGTTTCAAGAACTTTTGCTTTATCTCTCAGTTTTTCTTCTTCTTGTTTCGTTTCAGAAATTATTTCATCTAATTCGCCCCTTTTTACAGCTAGGTCTTTCTTTCTTTCCTCTAAAGCTTCAATACTACCCTGCACCTCATCGCTTTTAGTCTTTTCCTCGACAATGTATTCTTTTATTTTTTTATCACAAAGTTCGATTTCCAGTGTTTGAAACTCAATTTCTTTAGATAGAAAGTCAAACTCCCGGTTGTTACGAACATTTTCCTGTTGTGATTTGTACTTTTCTACAGAAGCTTTCGATGCTTCAATTTCAATTTTTTTAGCAGCTATTGCAGCTTTCAACTCATTCGTTTCAGCTTTAATCTTTTCAATGCGAGTATTTAAACCGGCAACTTCATCTTCAAGATCTTGTACTTCAAGAGGAAGTTCACCTCTTAATGTTTTAATTTTATCAATTTCTGAAAGCATTGTTTGGAGTTGGTACAATGCTTTTAGCTTTTGCTCTACCGTCAATTCTTTCGGTTCGTTCTTTGCTTCTTTAGCCATATTATTTATAAATATTTTATAGGATTGGTATTTATTTTACTAAATTGGGTTGCAAAATTAGGAAATAAATCCCGTATTAATGAATAAAAAATTTCTTTAGTATACTGTTCACTTTCATAATGGCCGATTTCCGCCATTAAAATTTCATCTTCGTGGCCAAAATAATCATGGTATCGTATTTCTCCAGTAATGAAAACGTCTGCTCCACAGTTAATTGCATTGGGAAGAAGGAATACCCCTGCCCCTCCGCATAAAGCTACTTTTTTAATTAGTCTGCCTGTGAATTTAGTATGTTTCACGCACCCCACTTCAAATATTTTTTTGATTCTTTTAAGAAAATCAATCTCTGTTTCTGGATTTTCCAATTCTCCCCAAATACCTGAACCCGTTTGTGTCCAAGAATTTTTTAGCGAGTAAAAGTCGAATGCAGGTTCCTCATATGGATGGGCTGCTCTTAGTGCATGCATTACTGCCAATTTTTTAAAGGAAGGAAGAATGGTTTCAATACGTACTTCTCTTTCATTATGGAGCGCTCCTATTTTTCCGCAAAAGGGATTTGTTCCTTCCTGAGCACGAAAAGTCCCCTCTCCTTCTATATTATAACTACATGAATCATAGTTACCTATGTTTCCACAACCGGCATCAAATAAGGCAAATCTGACACTTTCGGCATATTCAATCGGTACAAAAGTAACCAATTTTAGTAAAGAATCTTCTTTCTCAGAAAGAATGTGAACATTACTTAAGCCAATCTTTTCCGCTATTTTAAAATTCACTCCTCCAGATGCATTATCCAAATTCGTATGTGCCGAATAAATCGCAATATCATGCTTAATAGCCTTCAAAATACAACGTTCCACATAATCTTTTCCTGTGATTGATTTATATCCTTTAAAGATGAGCGGATGATGAGATATTATAAGATTGTATTTCAACACAATTGCTTCATCAATAACAGCTTCAGTAACGTCAAGACACAACAAAGCCCCTGTTGCTTCCACTTCTGTCAGTCCAACTTGCATTCCGGCATTATCAAAACCGTCTTGCAAAGGCAGAGGTGCGAACCTTTCAAGGGCACTTACTAATTCCTTTATTTTCATTAATATATAGAAAACTTGGCTACAAAGATACAGTAAAAATGGGAGAAAACAATAGCTTTTATCTTTTTTATCTTAATTTTGAATACATAGCCAATTTTGATTTACCTTAAAAATAAAAAGCCCACTAAAATAATTAGTGAGCTTTTTTGTTTTTAGTAGTGAATCCGGGAATCGAACCCGAGTCTCAACCGTGAGAGGGTTGCGTGCTAGGCCACTACACTAAATCACCATGTTCTGATGGTGCAAAAGTAATATTTATTTTTAAAACACAATCGTTTTACTTGAACTTTTTTTCTTCTTTGATCATTTTATTCATTAACCCGTAACGCTTATCCACAACTTGATCCGTGGGAAAGAACGTAAAATTTATCTGCCATCCATTTGTCCGGAAAGCAAATTTACGCGCAGTGGCTCCTTCCTGAATAATGCTAAGTTTTTGCAGGATAAAGGTTTCTATGCCTTCTGGTATTTGCGAAGAAGAGCGAATGATATCTGCTGTCACAAAGAATCCGGGAGTGGAAATTCGGCTAACAAGTTCTAAAATATCTTCAGTCATTTTTTCTTATTTTCTTTAAACACATGAATTAATCGCCCAAATTCATCAAAAGACCGACGAGAAGCTAACCAGATAGTAATCATAATAGAAAGCATAGAAGCGGTAAAGGTGATCACAACAATCATCATCTGATACTTAATAGCTACATTTGGACTACTTCCCCCCAAAATCTGACCAATCATAGTGCCTGGAAGAGCTACCAGTCCCATGACTGCCATATTGGCAATGCAGGGGCTGAATGCTTTAATCAATGCTTGTCGGATAAAAGGTGCCTGAGCTTCGTAACGTGTGGCGCCATTCCCCAGTAAATAATAATATTGCTGTTGTTCCCGTTGCAGTCCACTGTAGAAAGTATTTAGCCCAATCACGTTGACAGACAACATATTTCCCATCAATATACCGAATATCGGAATAAAATATTGGGCATTAAAAATATTATCCAATTTGAGAACCAGCCCTAAGAAGTAAGTACCTATCAAGATCACTGCAACAAAAAAGCCTATGGAAATAGGAATGAACAAAATTTCCCTACGTATACGGGTACGCGTCAGTGCAGTTTCCGCAGCCACAAGAACCATGATGAATACCCACAAAAAGTTAATCCAGGGATGGTTCCAAATAAAAAGGTATTTAAGATAAAAGCCGATCAGGAAGAGTTGAACAAGCATTCGAACCACTGCTATGGAGGTTGCTTTTAACAAACCAGTTTTGAACTTCCACAAATAATACATCGGAATGCCCATCATCAGCAAACCCACCAATAAACTCAAATAACTGATATCAATTGTTCCCATGTGATTTATAAATAAATAATCTTATCACATCCCAGTTTAAACGCACGGTCGTGAGACACGGCAAGTATGGTCATTCCTTTTTGAGACAATAGGCTAAAGTAATTGAGTACCCGTTCCACCGAAATGGCATCCAGTGCAGAAGTTGGCTCATCTACTATGAGCAGTGGCTTTTCAAGCAACGCCGCCACAGCAATCATAATCCGCTGACGCTGTCCTCCCGAGATTTCATTCACCCGTTTACGGGCAAGATCTTCTTCCAAATTTAGTTCACGGAAAGCTTCAAAAAGCTTTTCTTCAGAAAGATGTGCTCCCCTATTTGCTTTTAACTCAAAGGGAAGCCGAATCATTTCACTCACCCATTCGCAAGGAAGAGACAGTTCTTGAGGAATCCATGCGATCATTTTACGGATACGATCTATATTTGCTTCGCAGAGTAAAAAATCACCTACCGTAATAGAACCATTCCTTAAAGGAACAAAACCCATGATAGCATTGAGTAGTGAAGTTTTTCCACTGCCGGATTCTCCGGAAATGCAGGCAATTTCCCCTTTATTTATATGCACGCTAAGTCCGGTAAAGACTTCTAATCCTTCAAAGGCGATGCTAGCATCCTCTATATTGAGCATCCTTTTTTATTTTCTGCGAATTGGTTTACGTCCTCTGGGCTTTGAAATTTTTGCTTCTTCTTTGGTTTCTACTTTTTTGAAAGAAACATTTCTGAAACTTTCCAGCATATGCACTTCGGGAAGGTAGTTAATCTTACTGAATGACACATCTTTGGGGCGAACCTCCTCCAAGCTGTTAACCGTAGGACTCCTTACAGAAGTAGAAAATGTACCTAGCGAATCTATTTTCACAGTGTAACCTTCTTGCAGATTTTTAATAAGATGTTTGCCAAGCCCTGCTATAACTGCCACTACATCAGCTTTTGAAACAGTACTTTCCGCACACATATCTTCAATGATACGGTTTAGCGTCACTGTTCCCTTAGTTACGGCTTTGGCGTAATAGCGGGATGTTTCTTCGGGCTTCATGTTATTATTAACTTTCGTTGCCTTAAATTCTATTGCCATACGTTTATTTTTTTTAATTATTCCGTAAAGATAGAAAAAGTTCCTTGAGAAAACAAATATTTTTTGTACAAAAGATTGTTTTCTTCTGTACAAAAGAATATTTTGTTTTGTACAAAGAAATTAATTCACCTGTACAAGGTAATAATTACGCCTCTTTATGTTTTGACAAATGAGTCCAAACGCCTATATTTGTATCCTTAATTTAAGGTACAAGAAACAAGGTAATGATAATAAATGAACGAGATGCCCGCCATGAGCATTTGCTTTATGTGGCAAAACAAATGATGACAGCCGCACGTACGGCTCCCAAAGGAAAAGGGATTGATATTATAGAAACAGCTGTTGTGACAGAGGAAGATATCCAAGAACTTTCTAATGAAATAATGCGTTTATACAGTAAGAACGGAATGAAGTTCTTTCTTCGCGATGCAGAGAATATTTTATCTGCCGAAGCAGTTGTACTAATTGGTACGCGGGAAGAACTTCATGGACTA
This sequence comes from Bacteroidales bacterium, assembly GCA_015654535.1. Taxonomy (GTDB): domain Bacteria; phylum Bacteroidota; class Bacteroidia; order Bacteroidales; family Bacteroidaceae; genus Bacteroides. The sequence continues at coordinate 6,266 of JAATGU010000081.1, read as the reverse complement.
AACTGTGGTCATTGTGGTTTCTCTACTTGCGCAGAAAAGCCAAAGGATACGCCTTGTGCTATCAATATTGTGGATTTGGGGATTGCAATAGGTTCTGCTTGTGCCATGGCAGCGGACTTGCGGGTAGATTCCCGTGTAATGTTTTCCACCGGACTAGCGGCACAAAGTCTCAACTGGCTTATAGACTGCAAATGTGTGATGGCTATTCCCATTAGTTGTTCCAGCAAGAATCCGTTCTTTGATCGTAAACCAAAAGAAATAAAATAAGATGGGAATATTAGTTGGTCTTCCTAAAAATGGAGATACAGAAAAAGATTTTCAAGTAAACTGGGGAAATCCTTTTGGAATCCAAGCTGAGCTTCGGGCTCCTTTTTTACCTGCGGAATGGCAGGAACAAAGTGGCGTTCAGTTAACATGGCCTCACGCCGGAACAGATTGGGCACATATGCTCACCGAAGTACAGGAATGCTTCACAGCCATTGCCCGCGAAATAGCAAAAAAAGAATTAGTACTTATTATTGCTCCCGATATTAACGCGGTGAAAACTCAGATTACCAATCGGGTAAATATGGAAAACATTCGTTTCTTTGAGTGTGAAACGAATGATACCTGGGCACGAGATCACGGGGCTATTACTTTAATAGATGGTTCCACCCCTCGCTTGCTCGACTTTTGCTTCAATGGTTGGGGACAAAAATTTGCTTCCGACCTCGATAATCAAATAACACACAAAGCTTTTATCGGAGGGTATCTAAAGGCAGAGTACGAAAATAGACTGGACTTTGTACTCGAAGGCGGATCCATTGAAAGTGATGGACTTGGTACTTTACTTACTACTTCTACTTGTCTGCTGGCTCCTAACCGAAACGATAATATGAACCGGGTGGAAATAGAAGAATATCTCCGATCGGCGCTTCATGTGCAACAAATTCTTTGGTTGGATCATGGCTATCTGGCTGGAGATGATACAGATGGCAACATAGACACTTTGGCACGTCTTTGCCCAAACAATACGATTACTTACGTAAAATGCACTGATCCTGCCGACGATCATTTTGAGGAATTGCAGAAGATGGAAGAACAACTCCAAGCTTTCCGCACCCTGAAAGGTGAGCCTTACCACCTCCTTCCATTGCCAATGGCAAATACATTAAAAGATAATGTGGAACGTTTGCCTGCTACGTATGCGAACTTCTTAATTATCAATGGTGCTGTACTTTACCCTACATACAATCAACCAGAGAATGATGTAAAGGCAGCGGGTATATTAGCTGAAGCTTTCCCTGATTATGAAATTGTAGGTATTGATTGTCGTGCGCTGATAAAGCAACATGGCTCCCTTCATTGTGTTACCATGCAATATCCGGAAAGAGTAATCAGATAAAGAAACGGAGAACTCAAGAAATTTAGAATTATAAAAAGAAGAATGGATAATAAAGCCATCAAAGTAGGTTTGGTTCAACAAGCCAATACAGCCGATTTAAAAGAAAACATAAAAAGGCTTACGGAAAATATAGAGATTTGTGTAACTCAAGGGGCGCAATTGGTTGTGCTTCAGGAACTACATAACTCTCTCTATTTCTGCCAGACGGAAGATACAGCAATCTTTGATCTTGCCGAAACGATTCCCGGGCCTTCCACGGGATTTTATGGTGAACTGGCTGCCAATCATGGTATTGTATTAGTTACTTCTCTTTTTGAGAAACGTGCTCCCGGTCTGTATCACAACACGGCAGTAGTATTTGATACCGACGGTTCCATTGCCGGTAAATACCGAAAGATGCATATCCCCGATGATCCCGCTTATTATGAGAAATTCTATTTCACCCCCGGTGATTTAGGCTTTCATCCCATTCAAACTTCTCTTGGGAAACTTGGCGTATTGATTTGTTGGGATCAGTGGTATCCCGAGGCTGCCCGCCTAATGGCTCTTCATGGAGCGGAATTATTAATTTATCCCACAGCCATCGGTTGGGAAAGTTCAGACACGGAGGAAGAGAAAAATCGCCAGCTCAACGCTTGGATTATCTCACAACGGGCACATGCCGTGGCCAATGGACTTCCAGTAATTTCAGTGAATCGTGTGGGGTTTGAAAAAGATCCTTCACAGCAAACAAATGGCATTCAGTTTTGGGGAAATAGTTTCGTGGCTGGTCCTCAAGGAGAATTCCTTGCACAAGCAGGAAACAAAGAAGCGGCAAACATTGTCGTAGAAGTTAGTTTAACTCGTTCCGAAAATGTCCGCCGCTGGTGGCCTTTCCTCCGTGACCGAAGAATTGACCAATATGGAGAGATTACTAAACGTTTTATTGATTAGCTCCCTTTGCTGTCAGTTTGTCATTAATCATCCGCTCAATATACTGCTGAATAATTGCTTTCAGCTGTTTTTCCATAGAAGCCTGTTCGGGAACCTTTCCGACCAGGTTTTGTTTTAATAACGGGTCACTGATAAAATTATACAGGGCAACCGTTTTATTTCCATCAAATTGAATCATGTATTTTCCTTTCATATACTGAAACATATTATTATAATAGTTCACTGCGTAACCATCTTGCGGTTTGGAGTGGAACAAATCACGTCCAAAGGCCATAAATGGTTTATCATAACCCAGATAGCCCAGTACGGAAGGCATAATATCTATTTGCTCAGCAATGGTTTCTACTTTACCTTTTAACTCATTCCCCGGACGATAAAAAATGATAGGAACAGAAAAAGTTCCGCAATCCGCTTTATATTCAGGATAGTAAGGTTGATTGGTATGATCTGCAGTCAATACAAAAAGCGTATTCTTAAACCAAGGCTGTTTGGAAGCCGTTTCAAAGAATCGTTTCAAAGCATAATCCGTGTAACCCACACATTTATGAATAGGCATCATTCCTTTAGGAAATTTTCCTTTATATTTATCAGGAATAACAAAAGGATCATGAGAGCTGGCAGAAAACAAAGCCGTAGCAAACGGTTGCTTAAAAGTGCTCATCTTCCTGGCATAAAACTGAAAGAATTCTTCATCCCAGATAGCCCACGTTCCATCAAAATCTTTTTTATTATTATATTCCGTCATACCAAAATAGTCCTTAAATCCGGTAGTTTTGGAAAAGGCTTCAAATCCCATTGACCCATTGGGGGCTCCGTGAAAGAAAGCAGTATAATATCCCTTTTGCTTCAGCTCACCTGCTATTCCGGAAACAGTATTCAGTGAATAGTGTGTCAGAAAATAGGGTTCATAAAACATCGGGATGCTAGAAAGAACACTTGGCATTCCATCAATACTTTTATGACCATTGGCAAAAGAATGATTAAACGTTAAGCTGTGTTGAATCAATGAATCAAGAAAAGGAGTATACCCTTTATACTTTCCTCCTTCTAAATCAGGATTAAGTGAACCTATAAATTCTTTACTAAAACTTTCTATGATCAGCACCACTACATTTAACTTTTTAGGAGCTACCGTATCATTGGGCTGATGAAGAGGATTGAACACTGCTTCAAGTTCTTTGTTAGTAGCAAAATATTTAGGATCTTTATAAACCCTCTTTCCTAGCGTACGATAAATAGAGAAAGGAGTATTGAGCACAATACTTGCTTCGGCCGGACGGGAAACGTATTGATTGGCGTTACTATTGGTAATGGGGCGAACAGCAGTTCCTATTCCTCCCCGCATACCAAATACACAAAAAGGAGCAATTGCTAAGAAAATGACCAGATGAGTTGCGTAATATAAAATCAGGTTCTTAGGCCGTTGCTTAAATCCTGACATTCTATAAAGCTTCCACAAGCCAAAAATAAGAAAAACTGCGATCAGACTCAGGTACCAATTAAAGATCATTGCTTTTCTAATTACAATCCCTATATTTCCTTCATGACTAAACTCGCTGAATACCGAGGCAGTAGTCCTTCTAGCAGTGAAGCGAAAATAAACCACATCAGCAAGATTGGCAACAACACAAATTCCATTTGTTATAACAAAAAGCCATTTAAGCACTTTCTGATAAGTAATATTCTCTTTATAATGGATAGGGAAAGCCATTAAAAGAAAATATAATACGTTTGTATAAGCAATTGCGGATACATCAAATAAAAGTCCGCCATGAAAGATAGAAAGAAGTTTGCCAAAAGACAGATCGGGAAAATAGCTAAGATTAGCAATTAAAAAAATTACCCGGCAAAGAGTAAAAGCTACCAAAGAAAGCGCAAGATTATATAACAGCGTAAGAGGAGTTTTATATAAAGAAAGATATTTATTTTGCGACATTAGGTATAAGTTTAAAAAAGGTAATAATGACATAGAATATATCCTGCCATCACTACCCCTTATATATAAGATTTATTTTATTCTTTGATTTCTACAATCAGATTCAACTCATCTAGTTGAGATTGTTCCAATGCACTAGGCGCATCAGCCATTACATCCCGACCTGAATTATTTTTCGGGAAAGCAATACAATCACGAATAGAATCCAATCCGGCAAAAAGTGAAACCCAACGATCCAGTCCGTAAGCTAATCCGCCATGAGGAGGAGCGCCAAACTTAAATGCGTTCATTAAGAAACCAAATTGTTCTTGTGCTCTTGCTTCCGTAAAGCCTAAAAGTTTAAACATTTTATTCTGTAAAGCACTATCGTGAATACGGATAGAACCACCTCCCACTTCCACACCATTGATAACCATATCATAAGCATTGGCACGAACCTCACCTGGATTAGTATCCAGTAACGGAACATCTTCTAGCTTGGGAGAAGTGAACGGATGGTGCATAGCCATAAAACGTCCGCTTTCCTCATCCCATTCAAACAAAGGAAAATCTATCACCCAAAGGCAGGCAAAAGTCTTCTTATCTCTCAAGCCTAATTGATTTCCCATTTCCAGACGAAGTTCACAAAGCTGTTTACGGGTTTTCATGACATTATCACCTGAAAGGATTAAAATTAAATCTCCCGACTTTGCATTAAATGCAGCTTTCAGTTCTTGTAAAGTCTCTTGAGTATAGAATTTATCAACGCTTGATTTTACGTTTCCGTCAGCTTCCACACGAGCGTAAACCAAACCTTTAGCTCCAATCTGTGAGCGTTTAACGTATTCCGTCAAACTATCCAATTGTTTGCGGGTATAAGAAGCAGCCCCTTCGGCACAAATACCACCAATATAAGTTGCGTTATCAAATACAGAAAAACCTTTTCCTTTAAGAATACCCATCAATTCCACAAACGTCATCCCAAAACGAATGTCCGGTTTGTCACTTCCATACAATCTCATAGCTTCCTGCCAAGTCATTCGTGGAAAAGCGTCTGTTATCTCTAATCCGCGGATTGTTTTAAATAAGTGTTTAGCCATTCCTTCAAAAGTAGAAATCACATCTTCTTGCTCCACAAAACTCATTTCGCAGTCAATCTGAGTAAATTCAGGTTGACGGTCGGCACGAAGATCTTCATCGCGAAAACATTTGGCAATTTGAAAATAACGGTCGAATCCAGAGACCATCAATAATTGTTTGAATAGTTGAGGAGATTGAGGCAATGCATAAAATTGTCCGGGGTTCATGCGGGAAGGAACTACAAAATCTCTTGCACCTTCGGGAGTAGAACCAATAAGTATTGGCGTTTCTATTTCCAAGAAACCAAGTTTATCAAGGTAACTACGTACCTCAATAGTCATTTTATGACGAAGCTCCAAATTTAATCTTACTGTATTGCGGCGAAGGTCAAGGTAGCGGTATTTCATGCGGATATCATCTCCTCCATCTGTATTGTCTTCAATGGTGAAAGGAGGTGTGGCGGCAGAGTTAAGAACATTAAGTTCCGTTACATTCAACTCAATATCTCCGGTTGATAAGTTAGCATTTTTGTTAGAACGTTCCCTAACTTCCCCTTTTACTTGTATCACAAATTCTCGTCCTAACTTATTAGCGGCGTCACAAAGTTCTACATTTACAGCTTCATTAAAGACTAATTGAGTGATTCCATAACGGTCGCGAAGATCAACAAATGTCATCCCTCCCATCTTTCTGGAACGTTGCACCCATCCCGAAAGTGTGACCACCTTATTTACGTCGGAGATCCGAAGTTCCCCACGTGTATGCGTTCTAAACATATTCTTTTATTCTTTGATTTTTATATAATGCTTGCAAAATTAGATAAAAATATTAATTAATCGAAGTTTACGAATAATTATCTCATGATATAAAAAAGAATATCTATTAGGGAATACTCGTGGGGAATGCTTCAAGCAGCACTTAATTCACATTCTTAGCTGCTTTCCGGTCTCTTCT
>JAATGU010000097.1 GCA_015654535.1 Bacteroidales bacterium | reverse complement strand
TACCGGGAGTCATATAATTAGTCAGATCATAAACATGGGGCACACAAAGACTATTCTGCATTCCCACCTTTTTATTATTTACCCAAACAGTCGTTTCTATGTGAGGACGTTCCAGTGAAAGGATGATACGTTTCCCTTTCCAAAACTTAGGAATATCAACTTCTTTCTGATACCAGGCCACCCCCACATAATGTTTGTCCGGAGTAAGGAAGAAAGGTAACTTGATGTTTCCTTCTTGCCTATATTTCTCCATGAAAGGATTGTAATAATAGGAGCTGTCATATAAACTCCCTGTCCATTGAGTATGGATACTTATATCATCTCCTCTTAGTTTTTCGGGCATTGATCCCGGGAGATTGATTGTTTCCTTTAAGTGATTTTTAAACCACTGCTCCGTTATTCCCACATCTTGCCGGTCTATTTGAAAGTTCCATTTCCCTGAAAGATCAAAGCTGCTTTGTGCACAGACCACAGTGAAGTATATGAGTGATAAAATGGTTGATGAAATAACTCTTTTCATAATGTTTATTTACGTATTTTATGCGTCGCTAAAATACAGGCTTTCCCCAATCCTTTAAATAGAAAGCCGTACATAAACATAGAAATTCGTATGGAATATGCTTATTAAATAGAACATTTGTACGATAATACAGCAATTTCACACTTCTATCTAGATGAATATATTCGTAGTCTCTTTAATAATTCGGAGGATAAAACTATATTTGTGCACAAATATAAATCTTACTTCTAAATTTATTGTTATTATGAAAAGAGTATTTGTTTTAGCCTCTATTTTTTTCTTTGCCATCCTCTATCTTTCTGCGCAAGGGAAAGTGTATTTATTCTCTTATTTCACTGGGAATAGTGAAGATGGTTTACATTTGGCTTATAGTCACGATGGGTTAACATGGACTACTTTGAAGGATGGACATTCTTTTCTTAAAGCAACTGTAGGAAAAGATAAGTTGATGCGTGATCCTAGTATTTGTCAGGCACCGGATGGCACATTTCACATGGTGTGGACTTCCAGCTGGACCGATCGTATCATTGGTTATGCCTCTTCTAAAGATTTGGTAAATTGGTCTGAGCAGAAAGCTTTGCCGGTGATGATGCATGAACCTACGGCCCATAATTGTTGGGCTCCGGAACTGTTCTACGACCAGCCATCGAAAACGTATTATATTTTTTGGGCTACAACTATTCCGGGACGTAATAAAGAAGTAGCCACCAGTGAAAGTGAAAAAGGACTGAACCACCGGATTTATTATGTGACAACTAAAGATTTTGAAACTTACTCCAAAACGAAACTATTTTTTAATCCCGACTTTAGTGTGATTGATGCAGCGATTGTTAGGGATAATAATGGAGAACTGATTATGGTGGTAAAGAATGAAAATTCAAATCCTCCCGAAAAAAACCTTCGGATCACTAAAACGAAACAGATTAAAGATGGTTTTCCTATTCAAGTATCTGAACCCATCACAGGGAATTATTGGGCAGAAGGACCTTCACCCTTGTTGGTTGGTGATTATCTTTACGTGTACTTTGATAAGTACCGCAATCATAAATATGGAGCTGTCCGCACTAAAGATCGCATTCATTGGGAAGATGTGTCCGATCAAATATCTTTTCCATCCGGGACACGTCATGGAACCGCTTTTGTTGTGGACGAATCTGTCCTGAATAACTTATTGAAACAGAATGAATAGTATGAGAATTGACTTCTCTGTTTAACTTAAATATTGTATTATGAAACGATCTATTTTATTCACCTTTTGTTTATGTGCCATGCTCTCTTTCTCTTTTTCACAGACTTCAAAATTGTGGTTTAAAGATAAAGATTTGATTCAGACAGGAGTCTATTATTATCCTGAGCACTGGGACGAGAGCCAATGGGAGAGGGACTTTAAGCAGATGCATGAACTTGGATTTGAATTTACTCATTTTGCTGAATTTGCCTGGGCACAATTGGAACCGGAAGAAGAAAAATATGATTTTGCTTGGTTGGACAGGGCAGTAGCTCTTGCTGCCAAGTATCAACTGAAAGTAATTATGTGTACTTCTACTGCCACCCCTCCGGTATGGCTGAGTAGGAAGTATCCTGAGATTCTGCTGAAAGAAGAAGATGGTACGGTGTTAGACCACGGTGCCCGTCAACATGCTTCGTTTTCTTCTCCTCTTTATAGAGAACTCTCTTTAAAGATTATCGATAAATTGGCTCAGCATTATGGCAATGATTCCCGGATTGTAGGTTGGCAGTTGGATAATGAACCTGCTGTTCAGTTCGATTATAATCCTAAAGCCGAGTTAAGATTCCGTGATTTTTTGCGGAATAAATATAAAAATGACATTCATCAATTGAATAATGCTTGGGGAACCGCTTTTTGGAGTGAAGCATATAGTTCATTCGATCAGATTACACTTCCTAAAATGCGTCAGATGTTTATGAATCATCACCAGATACTCGATTACCGCCGTTTTGCCGCTGAGCAAACAACCTCTTTTCTTGATGATCAGTGTCTGCAGATAAAGAAATATGCCAAGAATCAATGGGTGACCACCAACTATATTCCTAATTACGAAGAAGGGCACATTGGTGGAAGTAAAGAGCTCGATTTTCAATCGTATACCCGCTATATGGTTTATGGAGGGAAAGAAGGTATCGGTAGGAGAGGATACCGTTTGGGGGATCCTTTGAGGATTGCATTTGCCAACGATTTCTTTCGTCCTATTCAGGGTACATACGGTGTGATGGAACTTCAACCGGGACAGGTAAACTGGGGAAGCATTAATCCCCAACCACTTCCGGGAGCAGTCAGATTATGGTTATGGAGTGTCTTTGCCGGAGGTGCCGACTTTGCTTGTACTTATCGCTATCGTCAACCTTTATATGGTACGGAACAATATCATAATGGGATTGTAGGACCAGACGGGGTAACGGTTACTTCAGGTGGAAGGGAGTACCAAACCTTTATGAAGGAGATTAAAGACTTGCGCCCGCGATATGCCCCTCGTGAAAGTAAACCAAAAGAATATACGGCGCGTAGAACAGCCATTCTCTTTAATCATGAAAATTCGTGGAGCATCGACCGACAAAAACAGAATGTCACTTGGAATACAATGGATCATATAGGTAAGTACTATCGCCAGTTAAAAGCATTTGGTGCGCCTGTTGATATCATTAGTGAGGACAAAGACTTTAGCATTTATCCGGTTCTCATCGCTCCTGCTTATCAAATGGTGGATGATGCGTTGGTTGATCGTTGGGTGGAATATGTAAAGAATGGAGGAAACCTGATTCTTACCTGCCGCACCGGACAAAAAGACCGGTATGGTCGCTTGTTCGAAGCACCGTTTGGTTCAAAGATAGATCGCCTTACCGGAAACAAGATGGAGTTTTATGATCTGCTTTTGCCCGGTGATCCGGGATTAGTGGTGATGGATGGAGAGAAGTACACTTGGAATACTTGGGGTGAGATATTGATACCCGGAAAAGATTCTGAAACATGGGCTACTTATACTAATGAATTCTATGAAGGTAAACCGGCTGTAACTATGCGCCATCTGGGAAAAGGAACAATTACTTATGTAGGCGTTGATTCAAAAGACGGGACACTGGAGCGGGATGTTTTAAAGAAATTATATGCCACACTTCACATTTCGGTTATGGACTTACCTTATGGTGTAACGATGGAATATAGAAATGGTATGGGTATTGTTCTTAATTATTCAGATCAACCTTATAATTTCTCATTACCTCAAGGAAGTAAAGTATTGATAGGAAGTACTACTATTCCTACCGCGGGTGTGCTGGTGTTTAAATAATTCGAAAAGAACTCTAATAAATCAGGCTACCTCATAACAATGAGGTAGCCTGAAAAAATAGATAAAGCCGACCTTTATAAATTCGGATTATTCTGAGTTTCTGTCGCAGGTATAGCAAATAAATAGTAAGGGCTGTTAGGAGCAAAGTTTGTCCCGTCAGGGAATTTAGTCACAGTATGACCTTTTATTGTTACCTTTTTACCGTCAATTACAACTGGTGTGCCGTCGATCTCAAGATTAGTTCCTGTAGGCACTTCTTTCCTCTCTACCGCTTTTTGCCTTCTGATAATATCAGATAAAGCAAAACCTTCTCCGAAAAGTTCTTTCCTTCTTTCAATCAAAATTTCTTCAATTAGGTCATTTTTGGATAAACCTGATAAGTCAGGAGTATTAGCTCCACGTTGTATTCTCAGCTCATTCAACTTGGCAATCGCTTTGGGTAATTCCTCTTGTTCAGCATAAGCTTCTGCTTCAATTAATACCATTTCTGCTTTTCTCATCAATACAATATCAGCAGTTGAATTAGAACGGAATAAGAATTTTTTATACATTAATCCTCCTAAATAACGATTGGTATCCCATTCGAAAAGTTGGGATCTAATGTCGTTCGAGTCAAATAAGTCTTTAAAATAAGGATCAGCCATAAAACTATAATAATATGAAGAACTTGATGATACATCTTTAAAATGGAAACTATAACTTGCTGTGTTTTGTTCTGTAGTTTGTCCATGTCCCCATATCCACTCTACATTGTTATAGTCATTGAATCCCTTTAAATAGTCAGCTTTGCTCATCCATGAATAGTTGGTCTGAGCCTCATCGGCAAATTGCTGCGCTTTATCCCATTGATTTGTCTGAAGATATAAGCGGGCCAATAAACCGGCAATCACATTCTTGTCAATCTTATATTTCTTGTCTTGACGATTATAATCACCTATTGCGTTATAACCTGCAAGAAGGTCCGTTTCCGCACGCTGATATACTTCTTTTAAGGTGCTTCTGGATTTTCCAGACGTACTAATAGTCGTGGGTTCCGTATAAATTGGTACACAAGGTAAATCAGCATCTTTTGCATAAGCAAGAGAGTAAAATGATGCCAGATTTAAATAGATGTATCCTCTTAATGCGTATGCCTGGGATTTTATTCTCACTTTAAGATCATTATCTCCCGGAACATTATCTATCTTTGTTATCAGTTGATTGGTGTTATCAATTGTTTTGTAAGCTAAGGTCCAAATAGCATTTACAGTAGTGGCACTTGTACTCGACATGTTGGTAAATGAGTAATGATTGATATAACCATATTTTCCAGGTTGAATAGCAGCGTCATCACCCATTGCATCACTTGTGAGCAATAAAGAGGTCCAGCCCGGATTTTGATAGGTAAAATATGTATCCCACAGATAATTCCAGGTTCCGTTTAAAACTTTTTCTGCATTGTCCGCATTCTCAAAGACAACATCGCTTCTTATCGCAGTTGTAGGTTCAACATTGAGATCGCATGAATGGAATGTCACCCCCAATAAAATTGTAAAGAAGGTATATTTAATTTTTTTCATTTTTATTTTCTGTTTTTGTATCATTAGTAATGCTTCGCTCCCTTTAGAATGATAAATTAATACCGAATGAAACGGTTTTCATGGCAGGGTATCTGAAATAAGATGTTCCATCTACAGCTTGTTCCGGATCCATACCTTGTTCTCCGAATAAGGTAAATAAATTCTCTGACTGTACGTAGACCCTGCAATTATTAATCTCAATTTTATTCAATAAAGATTTAGGCAGATTATATGCTAAAGTAATATTTTTCAAACGAAGATAGTCTGCATCAACCAGGAAGCGTGTTGAAGTACTTATCCAGGAACTGGAACTAGATGTTTCCATACGTGGAACATCAGTATTAGTATGTTCCGGTGTCCATCGATCCAGAAGATCTACTGACATAGCGCGTCCGGCATTACCTCCGTTACGGAGAATCGCTAATTTGTCTTGATTGAATATTTTTCCGCCGATGGAATATGCAAACAATGCTGATAGTTCAAAATTTTTGAACTTCAGATTTGTGCTAAATCCTCCTACAAGATCTGGCAATGAAGAACCTGCTACTATTTTTGATGCAGTTGTATTTGCTTCATTATAGATCTTTGTTTTTACTCTGTTACCATTTGAGTCTGTTTTATACCATTGGGATAATCCGTCAGCCGGATCAACTCCCGCCCATTCCACCATAAAGAAATCGTAGATTGAACCTCCCACTTTAAGTAGCTTATTACCAGAAATAATTTGTTCTTGAGGTAATTCTGTTAACTCATTTTTGTAGTGTGTGGCATTTGCGGAAATAGTCCATTCCCAATCCTTTGTTTTCACAGGTATGCCCGATATAGAGACCTCGTAACCTACATTTTTCAAGGCTCCCACATTTGCAGGATATCCACTATATCCAGTGGAAAGAGGTTTTGGCAAGGTAAATAGTAAATCTTTGGAACGACGATTGAAATATTCAACTGAACCGAAAAGTCTATTATCGAAAAAACCAAAATCAAGACCAATGTTGAGATTTAGATTCGTTTCCCACTTTAACTTAGAATTCGCCAGACTAGATGTTACAAATCCTTATTCACCAAGGTTATTTGTTATATCGAAAAGATCTAAGTATCCATAACTGCTAGTCTGATCATTTCCTTGTCCTCCATAGCTGGCACGGACAGACAATTTGGATATAGCCTTGATTTCTTTAATTACTTCCTCTTCTGATATTCTCCAGGAACCACCGATGGACCAGAATGTACCCCAGCGTGAGTCTGGTGAAAATCTTGAAGAGCCATCTCTGCGGATGGATGCGGAGCCGTAATATTTATATTTATAGTTGTAATCAATATTACCAAAGTAACTCAATAACTTGTACTGATCAGACGAACCTGTGAAAGAGTTTAATTGACTTGCGGCAGCTGGTTCATCAAAGCCCAGTACTGGAAATCCACTGCGTGACCCGTAAATATAGCTTGTATTATATTCATAATATTCTTGGCCAACTAACAATTTGACATTATGATTATTGTTGATCGTCGTTTTATAAGATAAGATATTGTTCCCCGTAAATCCGGTGACCCTGGTACTTGTCCTTTCTACAGTTCCGGGATAATCTTGTTGTGACGATTCGCCATATTCAGGATTGTAATAATCGTGATTATTTCTGTTGGTATAATCAATATTAACGCTACCTTTATATGTCAGCCCTTTATATAAATCAATTTCGGCAGATGTTCTTATAGTTGCTATATCGTTTGTTACTTTATTGAAATCATAAACAGAAGAACCAATATAATTCAATCCAGGCATTGCTGCCGAAGGGCGATACCATCCATAGTCAACCGTTCTATTGCCTTGACTATCTAAAAGAAGACTGCCTGTTGTTTTGTCTCTTTCCCATAAAGGATAAAAACTTGGGATTAACCGGGCAAAATTAAGAGTATTACTCGTGTTGCTATCTTCCCCCAAAGGAGCGTTTTGGATTGAGTGTATAAGAGAAATATTAGTTGATAATCTTAACCATTTCTTTACATCGGTATTTATATTTACTCTTCCCGTATATCTTTTAAAATTGGATGCGAGTGCAATACCTTGATCGTTCAGATAGCCTAATGAAATAAAATAAGATGAATTGTTTGAACCTCCTTGTATACTGACTTGCGCGTCCGTGCGATGTGCATCCTGAGTGTATGCATCCACCCAATTATCATCCCATAGAGGCGTTGCGCCTGTTACAATGTTACCATCCAGTCCAACTGGTTGTGGATATTTGTTTCCATAGGGATTTATTCCGAGTAAAGACACAAGATTCTCTGTTGCACTTTTGGCAGACTCTTCAGACGTTTTTTTATTTGCATAGAGTTGTTGATTGCGTAACGCTTCCCAATATAACTTAAAATAATCGTTGGTAGAGACTTGTTTATAGTCATTTACGGCACGTGAAGAGGTGCCATAGGTGAAGCTAGCTTCAATTTTAGCTTTTTGATTTTTGGCTCCTTGTTTCGTAGTAATGATAATAAGGCCATTACCTGCGCGTGATCCGTAAAGAGCTGTGGATGCAGCATCTTTTAGTACGTTGATAGATTCAATATCTCCCGGATTGATGGAGTTTAAATCTCCATCATATGGAGCGCCATCAACAATGTATAGTGGATTGCTCGAAGCATTCACTGATCCTACACCACGGATAAATATTGTAGCATCAGATCCAGGCTGTCCGGATGATGCCACTGATTGAACCCCCGAAGCAGTACCTTGCAAAAGTCTGGAAACACTGCTGACCTGAGAGTGCTCAATTTCTTTTTTATCCACAGTTGATGCAGATCCTGTATATCCGGCTTTGGAGGTGGTGCCATAAGCAACAACAATTACATCATCCAGAGTCTGATCAGTAGGGTTGAGGCTCACATTGATCGTGTTACTATTGGCTAAGACTTGTTTGGTTTCATAACCAATGAATGAGAATACAATTGTTTTTGAATTTGCTATGTTTATTGTATATAAACCTTTACTATCGGTCACGGTGCCAGTGGCAGCTCCTTTTACAGAAACAGTAACACCAATGAGAGGGGATCCTGTTTCGTCGGTTACTTTACCCTTTACTGTTTTATTTTGAGCAACAGCAAAGGATGCGTTTAATAGAATAACAAGAAGAAATAATATTTTATTTTTCATAAGTTAAATAGTTGAAGTATGTAATAGAATTATTGATATGTGTGAACGGCATTGTTTTTTGCCTGGAGTAAGATAATTTAATGCATACACATTCGTTCATCTAATAATTTGGAATAGTTTGTTTTCTCCTTTGTGTTTAATCCATTATTTAGTTGAATAATAGAGAGTAATTTCTGCAGATAAAAATCATTTAAAGTCATAGTTCGTACTTTTTTGTTAAACCTAATTTGAATACACAAAGGTTCAGAATTTCTAATAGATATTAAAATACCACAAACATGGTATTTTAACCCTATGTTTATGGTAGTAGTTTTTATATTCTTATTCCAATTTAATCTTAGATATTGGTCAATTCTTGTACAGAACAATGAAATCTTTTGTACAAAACAAATGTATCTTTTGTACATTGGAATTTATTGTTTTGTACAATATCATTTCAATTTGTGATGAAGTTTGTTTTTTTATTGAGTATAGTTGATTAACAGGATAAAAGAGATTGTATCCTATATAAAAAAACGAGAAAGGAATAACCTCGCGGTCTTTCCTTTCTCTCATTTATCTATTAATCATCCTGTAAAATCTAAACCTAATCCTACCTATGAATCCTATTTCATTTTATAAACTTCTGTTCCAGCTAAAAGGAAGCAACCAACTCCATAATCCTCAAAATCGGGCAAACTGTTGTAGGTTACCGGTTGTCCGTCTTTAGGTTCTTTTCCGGTTCCCTGAACGTATCCCAGAAAGCCGTCGGGATGTACCGCGTACTTTACCAGAGCGCTCCAGGCTTTTGTCACAATGGGAAGATATTCTTTTTTATTTAAATAACCATTGGATATTCCCCAAGCCATCCCATATATAAACAGGGCTGTTCCCGAAGTTTCTTTCCCACCAAAATTAGTAGGGTCATGTAAACTAACATTCCAAAATCCATCCTCACGTTGGCAAGCGCCCAGTGCCTTGCTCATTGCTAAGAAATCGTTTACATAGTCATTGTGATGTTTTTCACTGGTAGGAATTTCCTTGAGCACACGAACTAATGCCGCATATACCCATCCATTTCCCCGCGACCAATAACAATTGGCTCCATTAGGCTCTTTATATGGAGGATCAAAATCCTGATCTCTCCACCATAAAGCATCTTTAGGATTATACATTCCGTGGTCTCCCTGTTGATTCCGGGTATAAGAATACATCTCCCACATTTTATCAAAATACTTTTGGTCGTTTAGCGTTTTTCCTAATTTTGCATATACAGGCATAGCCATTTGTATAGCGTCAATCCACCACCAATCGTTCACTTGAGGAGAATCTACAACTTTATCTATGGATAGCTTTATATTTTTAATTTTCTCAGGCGAAGGATGGATGCGATATAGATCAATATAAGTCTGTCCACAACATTGGTCATCTGCATTCCTTGTGGTAGTTCCATTTCGAAGTTCCCATTTGTGGAAAGTAGCCCAATTATAAGCATAATTATAATAATCTTTCCGAGGAGAAATGGTATATAATTCCATTAATCCTTCATAATAAACTCCGCGGGTCCATATATTACTAGGTCTTGTTTTTCCTGAACTAGAAGAAGGTGCGCTGCTATCAGCATACTTCTTCATGAAATAATCATTAACCGTAATCATTGTTTTTAATGTGACTTTTCTATCAGAAAGTGCTTGAGCTGATAGATCAGTATAGGTATGTGAAATGAGTAGAAATAAAATCAGTAAATTCTTTTTCATAAAAGTATTTTAAAGTGTTATAATAATTGATGTTAATGTCCACTTATCGAACAGGAGCAAAGATAAAAGAAAATATTCAATATATAAATGGAATATTATACGTAAAACATTCAAAATAATTCATACGCACAATAATCTATTGTTGATTCTATTCTATTGGGTTAGATTTGCATTGCAAATAAAGCGAATTAATATAATGTATGTTATCATGAAAAAAATCTTATCTATCCTTTTCATTTCCATCATTCTGTTTGGTTTTCAAAACAGTTATGGAAAAGTGCGTATTTACATTGCCGGTGATTCTACTGCTCAGACTTATGATACCTCTAAAACCTTGCAACGAGGATGGGGGCAACTTCTATTTTCTTTCTTTGATGATAAAGTTGAAGTGATAAATAAGGCTAAAGCAGGAAGGAGCACCAAATCTTTCCAAGATGAAGGAAGGTGGAGCGAAATTGTTTCTGAACTAAAAACAGGTGATTGGGTGATGATTCAGTTTGGACACAATGATGCTTCCACAAAGCCTGAACGGCATGCTTCTCCTGAAGACTTCCGGAAGAATCTGATTAAGTTTATCACCGATGTGCGTCAAAAAGGAGCAAATCCTATATTATTGACTCCTATAGTAATGAGGACTTTTAAAGATGGTGCATTGATTGACGATCGCCTAAAATCATATCCTGGAGTAACTCGTGAAGTGGCAAAAGAATATGATGTTCCTATGATTGATATTAATCAGCAAACAAGAGACCTTGTTCTAAAGTTGGGAGACGAAAAATCGAAATCTCTTTATATGTGGTTGGAACCAGGAATTGATCCTTCAAAGCCAGATGGTTCAAAAGATGATACTCACACATTAGAAGCGGGTGCTATGCAAGTAGCTAAATATGTTGCTGAAGGGGTAAAGGATTTAAAATTACAAGGCTTATGTCAACATGTAAAATAGTCCAAAACCTGTTAGATTATAAAAACACATGCAAATGTACGATTGTCTATTGTCGTTGGTTAAGGCTTAATCTATATTTGCAACATAATTTTGCATTCAATAAGCATTTATTAAACGTTAGTTAAATTTAATATTTTATGGAAAACAAAAAACAAGCAAAACAACTAAGTCTTATGAGGCTATTTCCAAGGCTTTTCTTAGTTATCTTATTTTCTTTGATAACTACTATTGCATTTGCGCAAAGCAAAACAATCACAGGTTCTGTGGTTGATGCAACTGGTGAACCTATTATTGGTGCCAGTATTTTGGTCAATGGTACTTCCAATGGTACCATATCTGATATGGATGGTAAATTCTCTCTTAAAAATGTGGCGAACAATGCCACTTTGCAGGTTAGTTACATTGGTTATGTTTCTCAAAAGGTTTCTTTGAATGGTCAAAGCAATATCAAAGTAACCTTACAGGAAAATTCACAAGTTTTAGATGAGGTTGTTGTGGTAGGTTATGGTACAGCCAAGAAGAGTGATATAACTGGTGCAATGTCTCGTTTGACAAGTAAAACTATTCAGGAACGCCCCGTACAAAATGCATTGCAAGCTATGCAAGGTAAAGTATCCGGCGTGGATATTACTTCAAATAACAGACCTGGTGAGTTGGGTGACGTTCGTATTCGTGGCAACCGTTCTATGAATTCAGGTAATGACCCACTGTATGTAGTTGATGGTATTCCGTTGACTGCTGGATCTATGGCGGATATCAATCCTAATGATATCGAATCTATGGAAATTTTGAAAGATGCTTCTGCTACTGCGATTTATGGCTCTCGCGGCGCTAATGGTATTGTTTTGATAAGTACGAAAAAAGGTACCAAGGGTAAGGCTACCATTAGTTACGATGGTTCTTATTCGTTTAGTAAACTTAATTCTTTAACTGATTATATGGATGCCGGACAGTTGTTAGATTACAAGCGTGCATCAGCAGTTACTGGCGGAACTTATAATGGCGCCTATGGAACAGCTCCTGATCCTAATCGTGACCGTGCACTATGGTTAGGTACTCAGTCGTATATGGATAGTGCTGTTGCTTCTGCGTATCAACTTAATTCGGATGGTACTCCTGTGTTACGTGCGGCTACAACAGAAGAAAAAGCAGCCGGCTATGCTAGCATGGTTCCAGTATATGATGCTTCTAAACTTCCAACAACTGATTGGGGTAAATTAGCGACGAAAACTGCATTTACACAAAATCATCAATTGTCTTTGTCTGCAGGTAATGAAAATTCTAAATTATATTTTTCTTTAGGTTATTTGGATCAGGCCGTTCCTATGATTGACCAGAACTATAAACGCTATACTGTTAATATTAATGGTGAAATTACTCCTAAAAAATGGATAACCGTAGGTATGGGAATTAATGCAAACCATTCTATTAAGAATTATGGTATTGTAAGTAATACTTCAAATACTGTGGCTAAGGACTCTTATGGCTTGGCTATGAATTTGATGCCTTGGACTCCTGCATATAATGCAGATGGCTCTGTCTTGATTACAAATGATGGTGATGCCTATCATAATATTCTTCGCGATATGGATTCATCAGTCAATGAATATCGTTATTATGCTATAAATTTTTCTTCATTTGCGGAGGTTACTGTCCTTCCGTGGTTGAAATGGCGTACCAATTTGGGCGCTCAGTATCGTAACTCACGTCTAGGTAGCTTTTATGGTGAAAACTTTTCGAATCCGTATGGTTTTGACTCAACTGCTCCCGGTGTAGCCTATGATGAACAATCTCAGAATCTGTCTTGGACATTGGAGAACTTAGTTTATATTAACAAGACTTTCAATAATGTCCATAAATTAAATTTGACCTTATTGCAATCTGCCGAGTCTAGCCGTTCAGAAAGCCTTGCTGTTCGTGCGTACAACGTAGTTTATCCAACTTCTTTATGGTATGATCTTGCCGATGCTAACAGCGCTAAATATGCTCCGACTTCAGGTTATTCAACTCTTACGCGTGCATCTTATATGGCTCGTATAAACTATGGTTTAATGGATAAGTATTTATTGACTTTAACTGGTCGTTATGATGGCTCCTCTGTCTTGGCCGAAGGCCATAAATGGGACTTTTTTCCTTCAGCAGCATTGGCTTGGCGTATAGAACAAGAAAAGTTCATTAAAAATATTACTTGGATTGACCAGTTAAAACTTCGTGCTGGTTATGGTGTTACAGGCTCTTCTTCAGTAAATCCTTACCAAACTTCAGGATCTTGTACTTCTGTTTATGCAAATATTCCATTTGGTGTGGGAAATGTTGCAACTAATACAACTGGTGCGAAGACCAATGTGATGCCTAACTATTTATTACGCTGGGAGAAGACAGGTTCAACTAATATAGGTGTTGATTTTGCCTTTTTAAAGAACCGTATCAGCGGTAGTATTGAATATTATGTAGCAAATACTTATGATTTGTTAATGAACAAAACTTTACCCGTGATCACAGGCTATGCGCAGGTTCAGAGTAATGTTGGTAAAACGCAAAATAAAGGTTTCGAAGTTACTTTGTCAACAGTGAATATTAAAACAAAAGATTTCACTTGGCAGACGGATTGGACATACTCAACTAACAAAGAAAAAATTGTTGAATTGACAAGCGGACAAACTTATGATAGTAATGGTCCGTGGTATGTTGGAAGTCCTATTAATATTTATTATGATTATAAATACGATCGTATTTGGCAAAATACAAATGCTGATAGGCGTATGATGGCTATTTATAAAGCAAATGGCAATAATTTGACATTTTTACCTGGTCAATATAAAATTTGTGACCAAAATTTTGTTGAGGTTGCGAGTGGAACTAGTGGATCAGCTACAAAAAATATTACTTATGTAGGTGACGATGGCACGACGAAAAATGAAACGGTTACTTATATGGACAATGGCTTCGGTAAGTTTACTGATGATGATAAAGTGGTTTATAGAAAATCACCAAATTGGGTTGGTGGTTTGAATAATTCTTTTACCTATAAAAATTGGAACTTTAGTTTCTTTACTTATTGTCGTTTCGGCAATTATTATTATGGATTGACACAAACAATTGGTCGCCGTGTTGAAAATGATACATGGAGTCCGACCAATACAGGAGCTAAGTTTGCTCAACCTACTACGGCTACCCGTACATCTACTTTTGATTATGTTCGTAACTTTACTAAAGGCAATATGGTATTAGTTCGTAACATAGCCCTTACTTATACAGTACCGCAAAGCTTGCTGAAGAAGGCTTGGGCAAGCAGTGCACAGGTTTATGCACAGGTGCTGAATCCATTTATCTTTGGTGGTGAATTGGTGAAATCGGGTATTAACCCTGATGATATTACTGGTTGGACTGATACTAGTCATATTGGTGGTCAGACCAATAACACTTGTATTACACGTAGTTTAGTATTTGGTATAAGACTTGGATTCTAATTGTAATTTAAATATGAAGAATATGAAAAAATATATTTGTGTTGGTATGTTAGCCCTTTCTTTAGTGGGCTGTACCGATGACTTTTTGAAAGAAGAGATGGTATCAACCATTACACAAGATTATTTTGCAACCGAGCAGGGGTTGGATCAATTGGTTGTAGGTACCTATAATGCCGAACGTGTAAAATGGGGGTATACAGAAGGACTTTATATGTTTGAAACTGGTCATGATTGTGCTACAATAAGTGGGAATAATGATTTAAATGAGTATTCTCCTTCTGTATGGTCGTCTACGGGAACAATAGGGACTCAAGCTAATTATTTTATGGGATATCAGTCTAAAAATGCATCAGGTTTTTTGATTAATTTTTATCCGATTATAGATAACTGTAACAAAGCTATTACTTCAATCCGTTCAGGAGCAGCAAAGGGTAAGTATGCTACCAATGCAACATATGCCGCTCAACGTTTGGCTGAGGCCTTATTTAACCGGGCATATTCATATTATAATTTGAATACGGTATTTGGTGATGTTTACTTCTCAACAACTAGCAGTACTACATTGCCAAGTAGCTATGTATATGCTCGTACTCCTGCTGAAACGATGTATAAAGTGCTTATTAGCGATTTACGGTATGCAGTAGAAAATTTGCCGATATCTTACGCTTCAGGTGAATTTGGACGTGCTACCAAATATGCTGCATCTCAATTGCTGGCAAAGATTTATTTAAATCGTGCTCAAGGTGCAGACTACGGAACAACAGAATATGGGCGTAAGGCAGATGGATCAATTGATAATTCTAATGAGAAATCTTATTTAGGTATGTTGTACAAAGGTAAGGGTACTGCTGATTTGGATTCTTGTATTTATTATGCAAGTAAGGTTATAGACAGCTGCCCATTGGCTACTAACTATGGTGATTTATTTAATCATCCACTAGGTGATTTTTCTGGTGAAAATAATTCTGAAAATGTATTGAATGCTATCTACTCTGAAAGCGGTGACAACTATCGTTATGGAGTTCGTGCAGTATGTATGTTTGTGGGTAATTATGTTGATGCAAAATATGGTATTCCTGATTGGTGTTGGGAATATGGGACAAAACCAAACTCTTATATACATAATTCGGACTTTGGTTTTGATGTGTTTACAGATAAAATTTATGATTCACGTTATCAAAAGTCTTTTCGCTTGGAATACAAGACGGCTTTGACTACAACTGGTGCTTCTACACCTGGTGCCAATGCTGATTATTATGATTATAAAAATGCAAGTAATGTAACCTATGTTTGGACTGATAAACAGGCTGCTTATTTTAATGCTAATATTTTGCCGACATATACACGTAAATCATGGGGTGCCCGTCAGGCTGTTGCAGGTGATCATAAAATGGGTGCAGGTGACTTAGCTTTTGCTATTTTGGAGAATACAAAAGAAACAGCTATTCCTGTAGAACAAGCGGATGCTCAACCGTTCGTTCTTTATGCTCGTTGGATGAAAGATGGTAATAAATACTATTATCGTCCACAAATTGTGGCTGGAACTAATACATATACATTTGGAGGTAGTGCCAACTATTATGGTTTGGAACAAAGTTCGAATACTGGTGTACCTTGTTCAATAAAGTATGATGATCCGAATCGATTAACTTATAATACATCTTATGGAGGCCGAGATATACCTATAATGCGTTCCTCGGAAATGTATTTAGTACGCGCAGAAGCTTATGGACGTAAAGGTTTATACGATAATGCTATTGCCGATATTAATGCATTACGTAAACGCGCTGCATTTAAATCGGGTGAAACTCGTAATGAAGTCATTGCCCGTCTTTATCCTGGACATGATAATTTGAATACTACTGAACAACAGTGGCCTTATCAATCAGCAGCTGATTGCTATGATAAGATAAAAGTGGACGCTTCTTATTGGGATGGATCTTCAGCTAAATCATTATCAGAATCTTATGTGCCTTCTGCTAATACTGATGCAAAACGTTTTATTGAGTTTATCTACAATGAATTTGCCCGTGAATTCAATCAGGAGGAAATCTATTATGAAGGTATTCACCATGCTGGCATTCAGGCTGCTCGTATTCAATGGCATAATCAATTGGGTGCAAATTCTTCAAATTCAACTTATAAATCTGGCTCTTGGAGTGTTTCAGATAATATTAATGGTGCCAATGGTCAAACTGGTCTAGCTAAAGGTGGTTTTCAAAATTATATGACGTTAAAACCATTCCCGCTGTCATTTATTAGCACGTTAACTGATGAAAATGGAAACTTATTGGATGCAACAGGTCAGGCAGCTTATCAGAATTATGGTTACTAATAAATTGGTAGTTCTTGTTAAGTAAAACAATAAAAAGCGATTGCTCATATTTGAGCAGTCGTTTTTTATTGTTTTACTGTCCTGCATTTGTTTCTATTTAATCTGTCACCTTAAAAATATTTAATGTTTAATTGTTACAGAGATAACTTTCTGTATCCATCCATATTGCACAATATTCTATATGATTGTATCTATTTCCATGTGAAAGAAGAGATAAATAAACTATTTTTGCAGAGATAATCACTAAAAGATGAAAAGCAAATTATTTTTTTTGGAGGAGTTTTGTTTATTTCTCTTGACCTTAAACGCTCAGGCTGCAAATATTTCGGCTTTAAATTCCTGTCAATTTAATAAGTATTGGTCTGTAGAATCAGAATCACCAAATTACAAAATAACATTCCGTGGTGATACAATAGAACTTGTTTCTCCGAAAGGTTTGACACTGTGGCGTAAGGAAAAAATGAATGGGGTTACAAGTATTGAATATGATGCTTGTGTTATGGATGAGAGAAAACAAGGTGACCGTTTAAGTGATTTGAACTGTTTCTGGATGGCTTCGGATCCACAATATCCTAATAATTTATGGAAAAGGAAGAGTTGGCGCAACGGTACCTTTGCGAACTATTATTCCTTACAGTTATATTATTTAGGCTATGGGGGAAATAAGAACTCGACCACACGTTTTCGTCGCTATAATGGGGATGAACGGGGGATAAAGAATAAATCTTTCCAACCTGCTATTTTACGTGAATATACAGATAGCGGACATTTGTTAAAACCTAATTATTGGTATCATATTAAAATAGTAAGTAGAGGCAATAAAATCAGTTACTATATGAATGGTAAACGATTAGTGGATTTTAGGGATGTGAATCCGCTTACATCTGGTTGGTTTGGTTTCCGCACAACTTTATCCCGAACTAGGATTACTAATTTTAGTTATAATTGTATTCAGCCTGATAAGGAACAG
This sequence comes from Bacteroidales bacterium, assembly GCA_015654535.1. GTDB lineage: Bacteria > Bacteroidota > Bacteroidia > Bacteroidales > Bacteroidaceae > Bacteroides. Next base: position 39,610 of record JAATGU010000097.1, on the reverse strand, counting down.
GTCTGTTTGAAATGGGTAGGTGAAGTACCGACTGTGGATGCACCTGTAAGTTTCGGTGTGCCTTTTGCACAAGGTAGTCTTGTAGACAATAAACAGGCAGATCTGATTGTTCCTAACGGTAAGCTGTTGCCTGTAGATATGTGGCCACTGGCTTATTGGCCTGACGGGTCGATAAAATGGGGTGGTTTTGCAGCAGTAATACCCGCTTTTACAGATCAATTGAGACTCCAGGTAGGAGTTGCTATAAAGAAACGGACAGTTGCTATGAAAATTATTCGCAATAAAAGTTCGCTACAAATAAATACGGGAGTAATACGGGCCGTTTTCCCTACGACGGGTGAATCCCTTTTGGATGGTCTTTGGTATGGTGACGTTCAGGTGGGAGGAAAGGCATATCTGATATGTAGGACACAAGATAAACCTTTATCTGAAGGTGTGGAACAAATTCGTTTTCAGACCTATCGGAGTGAAATAAAAAAAGTGGAGGTAGAGTATGCAGGTATTGTCCGTACGGTGATAAAAATAGAGGGAGTGCATAAAGCAGATGGACGTGAATGGCTACCATTTACTATACGCTTTTACTTTTATAAGGGAAGTGATCAGATAAAGATGGTGCATACGTTTGTATATGACGGTGATCAATATAAAGATTTTATTCAATCTATTGGTATACGTTTTGAAATACCTATGCGTGAAGCACTGTATAACCGTCACATTGCTTTTTCTGGAGCTGAAGGTGGTGTGTGGAGTGAGCCTGTGCAACCTTTGGTTGGAAGACGCATTCTTACCTTGAATGGCGATCGGACCCTTCAACAACAGCAGATGGAGGGCAAACGTATCCCGTCTTATGGGCTGTTTGATGCTGAAAATCGTAGTTTGCTTGATTATTGGGCATCGTGGGATAGTTTTCGTCTATCACAACTCAATGCCGATGAGTTTAGCATCCGTAAGCGAGCAACAGATGATAATCCGTGGATAGGAACATTTTCCGGTACCCGTTCCGATGGATATGTATTCGCAGGAGATGTCAGTGGTGGTTTGGGTGTCTGTTTGCATGATTTTTGGCAATCATATCCCGCTACACTTGAAGTGGACAATGCCCGCAAAGATACGGCGGCACTGACCATGTGGCTGTGGAGCCCCGAAGCAGAAGCCATGGATTTGCGCCACTACGACAAGGTGGCACATGATCTCAATGCTAGTTATGAGGATGTGCAGGAGGGATTAAGTACACCTTATGGCATTGCCCGGACGCATACTTTGACTATTGTACCGCAACCAGCATATCCTGGCAAAGCAGGCATAGCTCGAATAGCTAAAGTGTTGGCAGCCGATTCACCTTTGATGTGTTCGCCTGAATATCTGCAAAGACAGCAAGCTTTTGGTGTATGGAGTTTACCAGATTATAGCACACCTTTTCGAGCTAAGATAGAAGAGCGTCTGAATGCTTATATAGATTTCTATCGTAGCGCAATTGAACAGAATCAGTGGTACGGCTTTTGGAATTACGGAGATGTGATGCATTCCTATGATCCAGTACGGCATGAATGGCGTTATGATGTAGGCGGTTTTGCTTGGGATAATACAGAACTAGGATCTAATATGTGGCTTTGGTATAACTTTTTGCGTACTGGGCGTGCCGATATTTGGAAGATGGCTAAGGCTATGACCCGCCATACAGCTGAAGTGGATGTGTACCATATTGGAGAAAATGCGGGATTAGGAAGCCGTCATAATGTAAGCCACTGGGGATGCGGTGCGAAAGAAGCACGTATCAGTCAAGCTGCATGGAACCGTTTCTATTATTATTTGACAACCGATGAACGTTGCGGTGATTTGATGAAGGAAGTAAAAGATGCAGAGCAAAAGCTATACACGTTGGATCCGATGCGGTTGGCTGAGCCTCGCAGCCTTTATCCCTGTACGGCTCCTGCCCGTTTGCGTATTGGTCCGGATTGGTTGGCATACGTGGGTAACTGGATGACAGAGTGGGAACGTACTCGTAACACAGCTTACCGAGATAAGATTTTGGCAGGAATGAAAAGTATATCATCCCTGAAATATGGACTTTTTACGGGACCACAGGCGCTCGGTTTTGATCCAGCTACAGGAATAATTACCTATGAAGGGGATTCCATAATGCAAAATACCAACCATTTGATGACCATCATGGGAGGTTTTGAAATTATGAACGAACTGCAACGAATGATAGACATCCCCACATGGAATAAAGCTTGGTTGGATCATGCGGCTAATTATAAAAAGAAGGCGATAGAAATTAGTAAGAATCATTTCCGCATTTCCCGTTTATTAGCCTATGCTGCTTATTATTCACAAAAGCCAGAATGGGGCAAGGAAGCTTGGGACGATTTGCTGCGGTGGGGGAAGAGCGGAACATTGCCTCCTTTTACTACTTCCCATATTATGCCACCTGAAGTGCTGGCTCCTATCAATGAAAATCCGTTTGTAAGTACGAATGATGTAGCAAATTGGAGTTTGGATGCTATTTATATGTTGGAAACTAGTCCGTATGATGAGTAGATTTATAAACACATAATATGAAATGTCATTATTTGAATAATAAAAGCTATATTCTTATTATCCGTTCGTTTTTATATGTATTTGTATGGGATTACATTTTTTTGTTCTTTTTGAAATAGCTGTTTTTGATAAAATTTATTGCGGAATTTAACTATGGCAACCTTTTAAATATGATAATGAATATAAGAAAATTATACTTTATATCGTTTATATCCTTTTCGATGGCTCTTTTTGCTCAAAAAGAAAATCAGGGAATGAAATTATGGTATAATAAATCAGTTACTTGTTTTGAAGAGGCGTTTCCTTTGTGCAATGGAAGAATAGGAGTGATGGTTTATGTTGATATGAACAATGAACTACTAAATATAAATGAGGCAACGCTTTGGGGAGGTGGACCTAATACAAATCCTACTCCTGACGCTCCAACTTATCTTCCGATGGTGAGGGAAGAATTATTCAAAGGAAACTGGGATGGGGCTTCTACCATATTAAAAAATATCCAGAGGGGCAACCAATATATATTACTTCCTAAAATTGATTAAATTATGAAACAGATTGTAGCAACATTTTTCTTTTTATTTTCTATTGGAGTATTTGCTCAGCCCAATTATAATTATTCGGCGTTGAAAAGTGAAAAACTTGGACGTGGAGTGGTGGCTATTCGCGAAAGCTCTCGGGATGTTTTCAGTTCATGGAGATATCTTTCTTCTGATCCGATGAATGTTGGTTTTAATGTTTATCGCAATGGAACCAAACTTACAAAGAAACCAATAGTCAAGGGAACATTTTTTAAAGATCCTGATGTGAATTCCGGGAAAGGGGTTTATACTGTAAAGTCTGTGATTCAGGGAAAAGAGAAGAATGAACTGTCTGGCACCTATACGCTTCCGGCTGAGGCACCGATAGGATATATCAATATTCCTCTGGATAGACCTGCTGACGGAGTAACTCCTGCAGGTGATAAATATAGCTATTCTCCGAATGATGCAAGCATAGGTGATGTTGATGGCGATGGCGAGTATGAAATTATTTTGAAATGGGATCCATCTAACGCTCATGATAATGCACATAATGGATATACAGGAAATGTTTATTTTGACTGTTATCGATTGAACGGAGAAAAACTTTGGCGAATTGACATGGGACGGAATATAAGAGCTGGTGCTCATTATACTCAATTCATGGTTTTTGATTTGGATGGAGATAACAAAGCGGAGATTGTGATGAAAACTTCTGATGGGACGATTGATGGAACTGGAAAAGTAATAGGTAATGTGAATGCAGACTATCGTTCTCCGAATGGTCGCATTCTTACCGGATCAGAATATCTCACTGTATTCAATGGCAAAACAGGGGCTGCCATGCAAACAATTGATTATATTCCTCAACGGGGTAATTTGATGGATTGGGGAGATGATCATGCTAATCGTTCCGATCGTTTTCTGGCTTGTATAGCTTATCTGGATGGTATTCACCCAAGCGTGGTGATGTGTCGCGGATATTACACAAGGACAGTGCTTGCAGCTTTTGACTGGAATGGGAGACAATTGACTAATCGGTGGATCTTTGATTCTAACACTCCTGGTAATGGTGGCTATGCCGGGCAAGGTAATCATAATCTTCGTGTGGGAGATGTGGATGGCGACGGATGTGATGAGATCACTTATGGAGCATGTGCCATTGATCATAATGGTAAAGGATTATATACCACAGGCATGGGGCATGGTGATGCATTACATATGACAGCTTTTGATCCTTCTAATAAAGGTCTCCAAGTGTGGGATTGCCATGAAAACAAGCGAGATGGTTCTTCTTTCAGGGATGCTCGTACTGGTAAAGTCATTTTTCAAGTAAAGAATAATACGGATGTGGGGCGTGCTATGGCTGCTGATATTGATCCAAAAAATCCTGGTGTAGAAATGTGGACAACGGAAAGTGGTGGTATCCGCAATTTTAGAGGGGAAGTTATTAATCCTGATATTAAGGGTCTGTCTGTAAATATGGCTGTTTGGTGGGGTGGTGATCTCTTGCGTGAGCTTCTTGATAAAGCGACTATTAGTAAATATAACTGGGAAACCGGCAAATGTCAACCTCTTTTTACTATGGAAGGATGTAGTTGGAATAACGGAACAAAATCGAATCCTTGTTTGGAAGGGGATATTATTGGTGACTGGCGGGAAGAAGTTTTGCTTCGTTCTGCGGATAATTCTGCATTACATTTATATGTCTCGACTATTCCTACTAAGTATCGCTTTCATACATTCTTAGAAGATCCTGTTTATAGAATAAGTATTGCTACGGAAAATGTGGCTTATAATCAACCGACTCAGCCGGGATTCTATTTTGGCCCTGATCTTAAAGGAGTATTTAGAGGTTATGATTTTAGTTTAGATAAAAAGTAGATTTATCAATTCTTAATAAATGATTGATTGTATGAAAAGATTTATTTTATTGATTGCTGTTATCATTCAGATTGCAACGAATTTTTCGCTATCGGCACAAAAGAGGGAAAAAGCAAATGATTCAAATGTAGCGCTTCATCTTTTGCAACCTGCTTATAAAGTTCCTTACGGAGAACTTTCTCCAGATATAATAAAAGGAGATATGAACCGTATTCTTACTTATCTTGAAGCATCTACTCCTACACAGATTGTAGATAAGAATACGCAAAAAGTGATTAATGATTATAGCAAGCTCAATGAAAATAGTCAATTGGAACGTGGAGCCTTCCGACTGGCTAGTTATGAATGGGGAGTTACTTATGCTGCCATGCTTGATGCAGGTATGGTTACAGGGGATAAACGTTATTCAGATTATGTTTACAACCGTTTTAACTTTTTATCTGAAGTTGCTCCTCCTTTTAAAAAAGTAATGGATGACACTGGTATTATTGATCCTCAAATGCAACAACTATTGACTCCACATGCACTTGATGATGCAGGAGCTATGTGTGCTGCAATGATAAAAGCTAGCCGATTGAATCCGTCGCTAAAACTTCAACCATTGATTGATAATTATATGAATTACATTATGTACCATCAATATCGCCTTTCCGATGGTACGTTCGCACGCAACCGCCCACATAAAAACACACTCTGGCTTGATGATCTGTTTATGTCTGTGCCTGCCATTATGCAAATAGGCAAGTTAACTGGTGAGGAAAAATACTATAATGAAGCGGTAAAGCAAATACTACAATTTTCAGAACGTATGTTTGTAAAGGAGAAAGGGCTTTATCGTCATGGCTGGGTAGAGGACATGAAAGATCATCCTTCTTTTTATTGGGGACGAGCAAATGGTTGGGCACTTCTTACTTTGGTGGAGACACTTGATCTCTTGCCTCAAACTCATCCGCAGTATAATGTGATTCTTGAACAGCTTCGAGCACATATTACAGGTTTGGCTGCTTGTCAGTCCGGTGAAGGCTTTTGGCATCAATTGCTTGATCGGAACGATTCTTATCTGGAGACTTCCGCCACTGCTATTTATGTGTATTGTATTGCTCATGCAATAAATAAAGGCTGGATGAATTCAGCAGCCTATGGTCCGGTAGCACAACTGGGATGGCATGCTATCTCTACAAAGATTAATGGAAAGGGTGAAGTAGAAGGAACTTGTGTTGGCACGGGAATGGGATTTGATCCTGCATATTATTATTATCGTCCGGTAAATACTTCGGCAGCGCATGGTTATGGCCCTGTTATCTGGGCTGGTGCAGAAATGATTAAACTACTTAATAATCAGCATCCTAAAATGAATGATAGTGCTATGCAATATTATACAACGCGGCAAGAAACTTCTGCTCCTATTTTTGAAGTAGCTAATCCTGCCCGTCCTATTGAAGTGGTTGCGGGCAGTAGCAGAGTTAATGAAAATGCTCCTGTTATTTTTGTGATTGGTGATTCCACGGTGAAAAACGGTCAAGGTAAAGGTGACGGTGGAATGTGGGGTTGGGGTGATTTCTTTAATTACTTTTTTGATCTTAGCCGAATCTCAGTAGAGAATCATGCTCTGGGCGGACGGAGTAGCCGGACTTTCTATACAGAGGGCTTGTGGAATAAGATACTTCCTGGAATAAAAAAAGGAGATTATCTTTTTATTGAGTTTGGCCATAATGATGGAGGGCCTCTCAACACAGGACGTGCCCGTGCCTCATTGAAAGGTACTGGCGAAGAATCTGAAACGGTTATTATGGAACGAACCGGAGGCCCTGAGGAAGTCTTTACATTTGGTCACTATTTGCGTCTTTTTATTCGTCAGGCAAAAGCACATGGGGCTATTCCTATCGTACTTTCACATACTCCCGGCAATAAGTGGACAGATAATAAAATGGATCGTTGTGATGAAACATATGGGAAATGGTCAAAAGAAGTGGCTGCACAAGAAGGGGCGATGTATATTGATGTTAATGATCGCAGTGCGCGGAAATTTGAGGCTTTTGGAATAGAAAAGACAAAAACCTATTATAAAGATAATGTACATACAACTTACGATGGAGCCATATTGAATGCAAAGTCTGTAGTGGAAGGTCTGCTTGATTTACAAACGTGCTCTTTAAATCAATATATTGATAAATCTTCTTTATCCAGAGATTTTAAAGCAGCGGATAAACCCTTGTTCCGTGATCCTATTTATGATGGAGCTGCTGATCCTGTTGTTATATGGAATAAGGTAGAGCAAAAATGGTTTATGTTTTATACTAACCGCCGTGCAAATATGCAAAATAGTAAGGGTGTAGATTGGGTACATGGTACTCCTATAGGTATTGCTGAATCTATTGATGGTGGGTCATCTTGGAAATATCGTGGTACAGCTAATATTAATTACGGTTCTAAAGATGTTACTTACTGGGCTCCGGATGTAATAGAAAGTAATGGTCGATATCATATGTTTCTCACAGTTGTTCCTGGCATCTTTACTGACTGGAGTCATACAAGGGAAATAGTACATCTTATAAGTTCTAATCTTCTTGATTGGACATTTTTTTCTAAAATCACTTTGGCTTCCGATAAAGTGATTGATGCTGGCATTGTTAAAGCGCCTGATGGAATGTGGCGTATGTATTACAATAATGAGAAAGATCATAAGTCTATTTATTATGCTCAGAGTAAAGATCTTATAAAATGGGAAGATAAAGGCAAAGTGATTAGTGATCGTAGGGGAGAAGGCCCTAAAGTCTTTGCTTGGAAAGGGAAATATTTTATGTTGGTCGACAATTGGGATGGGCAGGCTGTTTACTCTTCTGATGACATGACAAGTTGGAAACGCCAGGAACATAATATTCTCCGTGAACCGGGTAAAGGAGTTGATGACGGAACCAATGGTCTGCATGCTGATGTAGTGGTGAACGATGGTCGTGCTTATATCTTTTATTTTACCCATCCGGGAAGGGTAGGAGATGCGGCGAAGAAGACAGATAATTTTGATACACGGCGTAGCTCTCTTCAAGTGGGAGAACTGGAATATAAAGATGGAGAAATTACTTGTGACAGAGATAAGCCTGTATATATTAACCTAAGGTATTAACTATTTAAAATGAAAAGCACAATGAAAAGAGAAGCTTTTAAAATGTATTTAAAACAAGGTTTTGAAGAGGAGTACGAAAAAAGACATGCTGCTATCTGGCCTGAACTAAAAGAGTTACTAAAAAAGAATAGCGTGTTTGATTACTCCATTTATTGGGATAAAGAAACTAATTTGCTTTTTGCTGTTCAAAAGACAGAAGGTGAAGCTTCTTCCCAAGATATGGGGAGTGAACTTATCGTTCAAAAGTGGTGGAACTATATGGCGGATATTATGGAAACAAATGCTGATAAGTCTCCTGTTTCTATTCCAATGAAAGAACTGTTTCACATGGACTAATTTTTTTATTAAGACTATTTATTGCCAATAAAAAACAACTATTGTTCATTGTATCAAAAAAAGGATTGTATTGTTAAGCAAAGAAGACAAAAAATGCATACTTTTGCTTAGCAATGCAATCTTAAAGTTTTGGACATGAAAAAACAGATCTCAATCTTTTTCTTATTTCTATTTTTTGTATTACACTCTTTTGCTTCGATAGAAATACGTTCTAAGCAAATTACTACTAGTAATGGCTTGGCTAATAATTCTGTCCGTTATTTCCTGCAAGATAGTAAAGGATTTATTTGGATGGGTACTTTGAATGGGCTTAGTCGTTATGATGGTAATTCATTTATTACCTTCAAGCCTCAATTTGGCAATAATCTATCCTTGGTTGATCACCGTATTTTCAATCTGGAAGAAGATAAGAGAGGGTTTTTGTGGATAAATACTTCTGCAGAATTATTTAGCTGTTATGACTTGAGACATGATTGTTTTATTGACTTTAGCGGAAATGGAAAATTCAGGCAAAACTATTCCAGTAAAATTATTGCTAAGAACGGGGATGTTTGGTTGTGGCATGCAGGAAACGGAGCCTTACAAATTAAATATGCGAATGGCAGTTTCTCCTCTGTGGATTATAAAAAATCAAAGAAGAATTTATCGGATGATGTTGTATCATTTGTATCCGAAGACTTAAAGGGAAATATTTGGATAGGTACACAGCATGGACTTACAAGTGTGAACAATGGAAAAGTCCAAATAATAGATAGACGGATTAACTTCTATAATGCTGTTTGTTATAATGGACAAACTTATTTCCTAGGAAATAATGAGGATATTTTTGGATATAATCCGCTTACAAAGAAGTTACGACTGATGGCTTCATTACCTTTCGTTGGTTCTAAAACATTGACCGGATGTTTTCTTTTAAAAGATGAATGGGTGATTTTCTCCGATGCCGGCATTTGCATTTATAATTTTCACACTCACAAAATCCGCAAAGATACGGAACTGTTTAAGGAAAATATACTGTCTGGTTCTACCATTACTGACAATAAAGGGAATTATTGGGTTTATAATCATAGTGGAAAGCTGTGGTATCTCAATGTAAATACAAGAAAGACGAGCTCGTTTCAGCTCATTCCTCCCGAAAAAGTGAGCTACATTGATAACGAACGGTATCACATTGTGCATGATTCCAGAAATATTATATGGATCTCAACTTATGGAAATGGTTTGTTTGCGTATGACTTGACAAAGAATGAATTAGACCATTTTACTTCAAGCATCACCGGCTTTAGCCACATAAGCTCAGATTTTCTTCAAAGTGTGATGGAAGATAAATCCGGAGAGATATGGGTTAGTTCCGAATATGCTGGTGTATCTAAGATTACAGTTTTAAATGAAAGTACTTATCGTGTTTATCCTGAAGACAAGTCTTTGTCCGACCGTTCTAATACCATTCGTATGATTTCTAAAATGTCTAATGGTGATATTTGGGCAGGAACAAGGAAGGGAGGCGTTTATGTTTATGATGCTCAACTGAAGATCAAATCGGCAAGGCGTAATTTTCATTCCAATATCTATGCGGTAAAAGAAGACGCTACAGGAAAAATATGGATGGGAAGTCGGGGAGATGGTCTTTGTATAGATAATGTGTGGTATAAAAATAACCCCAAAGATACTCGTTCCATTGCTGATAATAATATATTCTGCATCCTTCGTGATAAGAAAAACAGGATGTGGGTAGGGACATTTGGAGGAGGGCTTGACTTGGTCGTAAAGGTAAATGGAAAATATGTATTTAGGCATTTTTTTAATCAGTTCTATGGACAGAAACAGATAAGAGTGCTTTGTGAAGATAGGAATGGAATGATTTGGGTGGGAACCAGTGATGGCGTTTATATCTTCAATCCTGATTTACTGATTCAGAATCCGAAAAATTACTATTTATTTAATTATACGAATGGCAAACTGAAAAGTAATGAAATACGTTCTATCATGCAAGATAGGCAAGGACGTATTTGGATCGGGACTTCCGGTGCGGGGTTTAGTATGTGTATTCCGGGAAAGGATTATAAATCAATTGTTTTTGAGCATTTTAATACAGAAAACGGATTGGTGAATGATGTGGTTCAGTCTATGAATGAAGATGGAGCTGGTAATTTGTGGATTGCCACGGAATATGGTATGTCCAAGTTTTATCCGAAAACTAAAATGTTTGAGAATCATTTTTTCTCTAGTTATGCTTTGGGTAATGTGTATAGTGAGAATAGTACTAGTAGTTGCAGTGACGGGAAACTTATTTTCGGGACAAATTATGGATTAATAGTGTTCAATCCAGCTAGAATAAAAAGATCTTTATTTTCTTCGCCTGTTGTTCTGACCAACCTAAAAATAAATGGAATCAATGTGAAACCAGGCGATCAGGATTCACCTTTGAAGCAATCCATATCTTACGCGGATAAGATTACTTTGAATCATTCTCAGAATTCATTTATCCTTGATTTCTCTTCTTTCAATTTTTATGAATCGGAATTGACTAAATATGCTTATAAATTGGAACCTTATGATAAAGAATGGAGTACTCCCACAGCTTTAAACTTTGCAGCGTATAAGAATTTACCCCCTGGGGAATATGTTTTTAAGGTAAAGGTATGTAACGGTTCTGGTGTATGGGATACTCGTGAAACGACTTTAAAGATTGTGATTAATCCTCCATTCTGGCTTACGGTATGGGCTTTTCTGGTTTACGCATTGCTGTTGGGAGTTATTTTATATTTCGCCTTTAAGATAACAAGAGACTTTACCCGTCTTCATAATAAGATACAAGTAGAGAAGCAGTTGACTGATTATAAATTAGTGTTTTTTACTAATATTTCTCATGAATTTCGTACTCCACTGACACTCATTCAAGGAGCGCTCGAAAGGATTCAACGGATAGATGCGATTCCTAAAGAGTTTGTACATCCTTTGCAAACCATGGATAAAAGTACGAACCGTATGATTCGCTTAATTGACCAGTTGCTTGAATTCAGAAAGATGCAAAATAATAAGTTGGCTCTTTCTTTGGAAAATACTGATGTTATAGCCTTTTTATATGAAATTTTTCTAAGCTTTAGTGATATAGCTGAATCGAAGAATATGGATTTCCAGTTCAAGCCTTCTGTGAGCAAGTATAATATGTTTATTGATAAAGGCAAGTTGGATAAAATAGCTTATAATTTATTGTCCAATGCTTTTAAATATACTCCTTCACGAGGGACTGTTTGTTTAATGGTAAATATTGATTCTGAAAAAGAATTACTTCTTATTCAGGTTTCTGATACTGGCGTGGGCATTCCAAAAGAAAAGCAATCTGAACTTTTTAAGCGCTTTATGCAAAGTAATTTTTCAGGTAATAGTGTAGGAGTGGGGCTTCATCTTGTGAATGAATTGGTTGGTGTACACAAAGGTAAAATATGGTATGAAGATAATGAAGGAGGAGGGTCAATCTTCAGAGTAACTTTGCCTATCAATATTGGGACTTACAACGATAAAGATTTCCTGATTCCTAATAATGTATTGATGAAAGAACAGGTAGAAAAGGATAGTAAAGTGGCGGTTCAGGATACTCAAGAGATTATTGGTTCTAAGCCCTTAAATGAGTATAAGATACTGGTCATTGAGGATGATAGCGATGTCCGCCAATTCCTAAAAGAAGAAATAGGAGTTTACTTTGAAGTGGAGACAGCTGAAGATGGCATTATAGGCTTTGAAAAAGCACAAACTTATGAAGCGGATTTAATTGTTTGTGACGTGCTAATGCCTAGAATGAATGGATTTGAAGTAACTAAGAAACTTAAAAGTGATTTCCAGACCAGTCATATTCCTATAATATTGCTTACTGCTTTAGGTTCTCCCGAGAATCATTTGGAAGGGATTGAGAGCGGTGCTGATGCTTATATACCTAAGCCCTTTAGTGTAAAATTACTTTTAGCTCGCATTATTAAATTAATAGAACAACGTGAAAAATTAAGAGAGAAATATTCCAGTGAACCTGGAGTAATGCGCCCTGCTATTTGCTCTACTGATAGAGATAAAGAATTTATTGACAAACTGCATTCTACTTTGGAGAAAGAAATTAGTAATTCTGAATTTTCAGTAGATGATTTTGCGGGAAAAATGGAATTGGGCCGGACGGTTTTTTACAAAAAAGTAAGAGGTATAACGGGCTATTCTCCGAACGAATATCTTCGTATTCTTCGTATGAAGAAAGCGGCGGAACTCCTTCTCTCTTCTAATCTGACAGTGGCAGAGATCTCATATAAAGTTGGAATTAACGACCCATTCTATTTTAGTAAATGCTTTAAAGCGCAGTTTGGTCTGCCTCCTTCCCTCTACCAGAAGGGAGAAAAATCCTGAAAAAACGTTTTATTTGTTTGTTTAAATCAAATATCTCTTTATCTTTGCATTCGTTGTTAAAATGTACTAATTACAATATAATAAACGCTAGACAATGGATTTATATAAACAACTGCTTACATATAATATTAAGCCTTCTATACAGAGGGTTGCGATCATGAATTATCTCCTGACTCATCGTACGCATCCATCTGCAGATGAAATCTTTTTAAAGTTGAATAAATCGATGCCTACTTTATCCAAGACAACCGTTTATAACACATTGAAGCTTTTTGCCGAGCACGGGGCTGCTCTGATGTTAACCATTGATGAAAAAAATGTTTGTTTTGATGGGGATACTTCTCCTCATGCTCATTTCTTGTGTAAGAAATGCGGAAAAATTTATGATTTGCCTATGGCATCTTCAGCAAAGGAGGTGATGGAGATGAAATCTGATGGGCATTTGATAACTGAAGTGCATAATTATTATAAAGGAATTTGTAAGAATTGTCTTAAAGACATAAATATTGACTAATTAAAATTAATGAGAAAATGAAGAAATTTAGATGTACCGTTTGTGGTTATGTTCATGAAGGTGACTCCGCTCCCGAAAAATGTCCATTGTGTAAATCTCCGGCAAGTAAATTCGTAGAAATAGAAGAGACTGAAGGAGAACTAACTTTTGCTGATGAACACGTTGTTGGTGTAGCTAAAGGTTGCGATGAAGAAATGATTAAGGATTTGAATAATCACTTCATGGGTGAATGTACCGAAGTTGGTATGTACTTGGCAATGAGCCGTCAGGCCGATCGTGAAGGTTATCCTGAAGTTGGAGAAGCATTTAAAAGACTTGCTTTTGAAGAGGCTGAACATGCTTCTAAATTTGCAGAATTGTTGGGAGATGTTGTATGGGATACTAAAACAAACCTGATGAAACGTAAAGATGCAGAACAAGCTGCTTGCGAAGATAAAAAACGAATTGCTACTCGTGCAAAACAATTGAACTTGGATGCAATTCACGATACAGTTCACGAAATGTGCAAAGACGAAGCTCGTCACGGCAAAGTATTTGAAGGTTTATACAACAGATATTTCAAATGATCTCTGTATAGCTAAGAAATTATTACAAGACAAAACAATAAAAAGGTCTACAACTTATTTTAATAAGGGGTAGACCTTTCTGTTCTATAGTGTACACTTGTTTTTTAATAGATGTACCCTATTTTATAAAGATTCCCTTTCTTCTATACTTAACTTTGTTTTACTTGGTCTTCTTACCCAAGAGAACCTGATCTATAGCTTGTTTAAAAGTAGCTTTATCTGCAGAACCAATCACCACTTGTGGAACACCTTTCATGGGGATAAACAAGATGGTAGGCAGACTTTCTATATTCAGCGCTGAGGCTAGGTCTTTTTCATTGTCCACATTTACTTTGTATATTTTTATTTTTCCTTCATACTCTTTTGCCAGTTCTTTCATTAGCGGAGCAACTTTTTTGCACGGACCACACCAATCAGCATAAAAGTCGATGACTGCCGGTAGGTCCCCTTTATATTTCCACTCATTTGCATTACGGTAATCTGTAATATTTTTAATATACAATTCATTATTCATCTGGAGAACCACACCTGTTTGAACTTTTTCTTTCTTTTCTCCAGATGATTGGGCAAAGGCAATAGTGATCACGCTTATCATCACTATTGCTACGATTGCCAGTACTTTTTTCATGTTGTTTACTTATATTTTTCAATCAGTTCTTTTAACTCTTTAGCCTGCATTACTCCCGATTGTCTCCATAAAGGCTCACCCTCTTTAAAGATCATTAGAGTGGGAACCGACTGAATTCTATATTTTTGCGCAACATCTTCATTTTGATCTACATCTATTTCAGTAATCTTAACAGAATCATCTATTAGTTTTTTTAAATCTTCAAGTATAGGTTTCATCAGTTTGCATGGACCACACCACTCCGCAAAGAAGTCTACTAAAACAGGACTTTTGCTTTTTATTAAATCATCAAATTTTTCCATAATTCCTTTTTGTTAAATGAATAATCATTCGTTAATTGAGTTCAAGCCTCTATCATCTGTATGAGTAAAACGTATGATTGCTATATTTTGTTCTTTTATTAGTGTTTTAGGGGTAACTTTTTACTTTTTTAAGTACTGATCATAAAAAAAATGCCTACTTTTGCACCCGAAATCATTTAACTGAGAAATGGACGATTATCATAGTAAGAATTAAAATCTGGGCAAAGGTTTTTCGCGACTGAATCCTTTGTTCGTAAAGAATGGAGGGTATAAATATGAAAACTTTTCTAAGAAACAACTGTGGATTAGAGAGAATCTCGGAATGGGAACCAAACTGCTGGATAAACATTGAATGTCCTGATATAGAGGATACCGACTACTTACTGAATACATTTAAAATCCCTGAGTATTTCCTTTCGGATATTGCTGATATCGATGAGCGTCCCCGTGTGGAAAGCGAAGATGAATGGACCCTTATTATCTTGAGAATCCCCCATCGGCAAGATGACTCCAAAGTACCTTTTATTACTGTTCCTTTGGGCGTTATTTTTAAAGAAAACGTTTGCATTACAATTTGTCACTATCGAACCAATATGCTTCAAGATTTCTGCTCTTATTACCAGCGGAAAAATACCGGATTTACGGATACAGTAGATCTTATTTTCAAACTATTTCTCTCTTCTTCTGTGTGGTATCTAAAGTCTTTGAAAGTGATTAATCAGCGCATTGAATCCGTAAAAAGAGACTTGGAACGCTCCATTGAGAATAAAGAATTGTTGGGACTCTTTCATTTGGAAAACTGCCTCACCTTTTTTATTACTTCGCTCAAGGGCAATGAAATATTACTTACCAAACTGAAGTTTAAATTGCCCATCGATGAATTGGATGCGGATCTGATAGAAGATGTTGAGATTGAACTAAGGCAAGCACATGAATCTGCCAATATTTACAGTAATATTTTAAGTGGAATGATGGATGCTTATTCTTCCATTATCAGTAATAATGTGAATAGTATTATGCGTGTACTGACTTCTATCTCTATCATATTAATGTTCCCAACCCTTATTTCAAGTATGTTCGGAATGAATATTAAAAATGGAATGGAAGAATCAAATTGGGGCTTCCTTTTTGTATTTGGATTTTCAGTCATATTGTGTGCTGGGTTTGTTTGGATCTTTAGAAAAAAACGCTGGATCTAAACTAAATATAAGAAACTTCACAGAATAGTAACCTAACATTCATCTTGTCGTAATATAATTGCATGATCTTTGTAAAGCAAAAACAAAAGATTATGCAATTACGTACTTATTACCCAACCGTAGTCCTCTCGGACATTCACTTAGGAACACTTCATTCCAAAACGGAGGAAGTGAGCAATTTTCTGAAATCCATCAATTGTGATACACTGATTCTCAATGGAGATATTATCGATGGCTGGCATTTGCAAAAAGGCGGGCTCAATAAATGGAAAGCAAAACATACGCAATTCTTTAAGATCATTATGAAGATGATGGAGAATTTTAATACAGAAGTGATTTATGTTCGTGGTAATCATGATGATTTCCTGGATAATCTGGCTCCCATTACACTTTGTAATATTCAAATCGTAAAAGACTATATCTATGTGAGTCATGGCAAACGCTATTATGTGACTCATGGTGATGTATTTGATACGGTAACCACTAAAATGAAATGGCTTGCTAAACTTGGAGATGTCGGTTATTCCTGCCTTCTTTGGCTGAATAAAATCTATAATGCCCCCAGAATGCGACAAGGAAAGCCTTATTATTCACTCTCACAATCTATAAAGAATAAAGTAAAGTCGGCAGTATCTTACATATCCGACTTTGAAAAAGAGCTAGTGGCGCTTGCAAGGATAAAGCACTGCGACGGAATTATCTGCGGCCATATTCACCATCCTGCCAATACTTATTATGAAGAGATACATTACCTCAATTCCGGAGACTGGGTGGAAACACTATCTGCTTTGGTGGAAGATGAAGAGGGACACTGGAGTGTGCGCTATTATGAAGGGGCACTGATAAATGAGAATCAAAATGAGATCGATGAAGAAATAAATATAGCGTCATGAAATATTTATTTATCGTACAGGGAGAAGGCCGAGGGCATTTCACCCAAGCTATTACATTGGAAGAGATGTTGATCAAGAACGGACACGAGGTGGTGGAAGTATTGGTAGGTAAAAGCTCTTCACGTACACTTCCCGGCTTTTTTAACCGGAACATCAAGGCTCCTGTCAAACTCTTTACTAGTCCAAACTTTCTACCAACCGCCCAAAACAAAAGAGTGAGTCTGGGTAGAAGTATCGCTTATAATTCTTTACGAATCCCTGTTTATATCAATAGTATGTTTTACATTAAGCAGCGCATAGAGGAATCCGGTGCCGACGTAGTAATTAACTTCTACGAACTTCTTACGGGACTTACCTACACATTTCTACGTCCCCGGATACCTTATGTCTGTATTGGGCATCAATATCTATTTTTGCATCATGATTTTAAATTTCCTCAAAAGAGTAGGCTAAACCTTTTTATGTTACGCTTTTTCACTCGTTTAACCAGTCTTGGAAGTTCCAAGAAATTGGCACTCTCATTCAGTCAAATGTCCGATGATGAGCGGGAAAGTATATCTGTGGTTCCTCCTTTGTTGCGTAGAGAAGTATTAACACTTCAACCCGAGCAGGGTGACTATATTCATGGTTATATGGTAAATTCGGGTTATGCAGATAACGTGATTGCTTATCATGATAGTCATCCGGAGCTTCCAATGCATTTTTTTTGGGATAAACCAGATGCACCAGAGGAGATGAAAGTAGCTGTGAATCTCTCTTTTCATCAATTAGATGATGTGGATTTTCTCAATTATATGAGTGGTTGTAGGGCTTATGCTAGTACTGCCGGATTTGAATCTATCTGCGAAGCAATGTATATTGGTAAACCGGTAATGATGGTGCCGGTTCATATAGAGCAGGATTGCAATGCATATGATGCTGCTTGTGCCGGGGCTGGAATAATATCGGATTCTTTTAATCTCGATGATCTGATTGAGTTCTCAAAAGGGTATATTCCCAACCGGACTTTTGTTTACTGGACTAACAGCAGTGAGAGAGTTCTTATTGATGAGCTTGAAGGTAATATGGAACGACATTCAATTTTTGACATACCGGCATTATCAAATTATTTTCAATAATGAAACTTAAAAAAGAAGATTATATTCTTGAGCGAACCGCCGACGGTGGCTATTATGCTTATCTTTCCTATAATATGCAATGCGGGGCTTATGGTGATATTGCCGAAGAAGCAGTGGATAATCTTGAAGATCAAATGGATGATTACGTCAGTGATATGTTTCTGGTAGAAGAATTTATATGATATTCTATGAGAATAAAAATGACGCAGATAAATCTTTCAATAGATTATCTGCGTCATTTTTATTTATGGAAATTTAATTATTCCTTGATGGTCATTTCTTTAATTAAATGAGAAGCTCCGGCAAACTTATCGATAATAAAGAGAATGTAACGAATATCCACACAAGCTGCACGCTGGGAAGATGGACGGAAGGCAATGTCGCCTGTCAATCCTTCATAGTTACGATCAAAGGCAGCACCGATCAACTCTCCTTTTCCATTAAATACAGGACTTCCTGAGTTTCCTCCTGTATTATCTGTGTTGGTTATAAAACAGACGGGCATTTCTCCATTTTTCATCGCATATCTTCCAAAGTCTTTTTGGTTATATAGCTCTTTTAATTTAGCAGGAACAACAAACTCCCAGTTATTGGGATCTTCTTTCTGCATCACTCCTTTCAAAGTGGTGTAGTAATTATACACTACACCGTCTGCCGGTTCATAGGGAAGTACTTGCCCATAAGTAAGGCGCAAGGTAGAATTAGCATCGGGGTAGATGGCTGCTCCTTCTTCTTTTCTCATATCAGTCATACCTTTCACCCATACCTTATGAGCAGCATTGTAGGCTTTGTTTATCTCTTTCATCTCTTCGGCCGTTTGTCCCAGTCCGTTGACTACAGAGATATTATAAAGTACCATCCAGTCTTTATCAAGACTATTTATGTTTGGTCTTTTAATAAACTGATCAAAGTTCTTTTTAGAGCCAAAGATGGAATACTCAAAGCAGGCATCCACAAATGCGGAAGAGTTCCCTTTAAAGCGATCCTTTATTATGTAGAAAATGCTGATACGTTTTTCTTCCGGAATTAAAGCAGAGTAGACTTTAAGCATTTCTTTCGATACCTTTCTATCTACTTCCGGATTATAACTCTTGTTGAAATAGTTATTTGTTGCTACTATTAGTGCTTTTTTCTCCGCATCAATCTTTACTCTATCCTTGCTTCTCAATGCGTTCATTAGTCCGGCAGTAGAAGGTATTTTAGCAAATTCTGTGCCTCCCAGCAATGCTTCTGTAATTATTTGCTGATGATACATCGCGTCTCTCCGCTGGGCAACAATGTTCCTAATCTGGCTAAATGCTTTTTGATAAGAGCTATCATTGTGTAAACGACCGTTGGCAAGCAGCTTTTCCTGCTGTTCTTTCTTTATATCGAGCACTTTTAACCGGATTAATCCTTCGTTCATTCCAATAGCATTTTTCCAGTAATTGGCAGAGGAAGCATATTTGCTGGCATACTGTATACGTATAGCAGGGTCTTTCTGCATCTCTTCCATTAAAACTGTCTGGCGAACGCTACGTATGGTGTCACGAGCAAAGTTAGTAGTCTGCATCCGCTCTTCCACTTCATCGGAAATCATGTAACGCCAATTGTTTCCGGGAAATCCCATGACCATGGTAAAATCGCCTTCTTTTACTCCACTAATGTTGAGGGTGAGATGTTTTTTTACCTTTAGAGGAATATTATTTTCCGAATATTCAGCGGATTTTCCATCTTTATCAGCATAGATACGAAAAAGGGAAAAATCTCCTGTTTGACGAGGCCACATCCAGTTATCTGTATCGGCTCCAAACTTTCCAATAGAGGAGGGAGGAGCACCTACCATACGAATATCTTTATATACAGTCTTTACAAACAGATAATATTTATTTCCTCCATAAAAGGCTTTTAGTTCCAGAAGGGTGGCGGGAGTTTGCTCTATCTTATTTTCTTCCGCAAACTTTTTAGCTACTGTCTCCAAATATTTAGGCGAAAGGTAGTTAAGCCCTTCCGGATCTTCGTCTTTTTTTAACCGATCCTGCACGTAAAGAGTTACGTCTAGTATCTTATCAATGAAAGTTACCGTGAGATCTTTACAAAGGAGTTCTTGTTGGCGATTCATTGCCCAAAAGCCGTCGGTAAGATAATCATGTTCTACCGAACTTTGCTGCTGAATATAGCTGTATCCGCAGTGATGGTTTGTTAATATCAAACCTTCCGGTGAAATGACTTCTCCAGTACATCCTTTGCCAAATTGAATAACGGCATCTTTAATGCTAATACCCTCTGGATTATATACTTGATCGATCGGCATTTCCAATCCCAATTCATACATGGCAGCTGCATTTTGTTCTTTCAAATCAGGCAACATCCACATTCCTTCGTGCGCATTGATGCCAATGGAATACAAAAAGGCTGTTATTACTAATAGAATATTCTTCATAAAGACAGAGTTGTTTTATTGTGCAATAGTCATTTCGTCAATCAAATGTTTGCTGTTACCTAACTTTTCTACAATAAACAATACATAACGAATGTCTACGCAAATGCATCGTTGAAGATCATTGTTGAAGTTAATATCTCCACTTAACGATTCCCAGTTGCCATCAAAAGCAGCTCCGATTAATTCACCATTGCCATTGATAACCGGACTTCCGGAATTGCCTCCCGTAATGTCATTTGTTGAAAGAAAGCAAACAGGCATTTCACCGTTTTTCATGGCGTATCTTCCAAAGTCTTTATTATTATATAATTCTTTTAGTTTAGCCGGAACATTAAATTCACGGTTGTTTGGATCCTCTTTTTCCATAATACCTTTCATGGTTGTATAATATTTAAAGTGTACACCATCTTTTGGATTGTAAGCTTTTACGTTACCATAGGTAAGACGAATGGTGAAATTAGCATCAGGATATGAGGGGATAGGCTCCTTCATTTCACTTAATCCACGGACATAAGTCTTATGAAGTAAGGTGAGAGGCTCTGTTAGTGCTTTGCGTTCATCAGTGAGTGCCTTTAGCTTTTCATTTTTAGACAACGCAAATTGATACATTAAATCTTTTTTCAAAGAAGTTACGGATGGTTTATTAATAAAACGATCAAAATTTGTTTGACTGGCAAAGATAGAGTTGCCATAACATTCATCTACAAACTTATCATAGTCGCCTTTAAATTTGTCATTAATAACTTTATAGATTGACGGACGTTGTTCGGCCGGAATCATTTCAGCATATAATGGTAAAAGGGCTTTGGCTACTTTCCGGTCCACTTCGTGATCATAGTCTTTATTGTGAATCTCAGCATAGGCTTTTTTCATATTCTCAAGCGTAGATTGAAACAATGCATGGTCCTTTTTGTCTAAAGCACTTTTCAGAGTGTCGCACAATAAATAAGGGGTTCCAAGTTCTATTCCGCTTAAGAAGACTTCTCTGAAGCAAATCCATTGATATTCTATGGCTGAGGATTTTGTCACGGCATCATCAATTCCTTTTATTACATTCATATATTCTTGATTGCCTTTTGATTTGGCAAATTCATTGAATTTATTTTCCTGATCGATTTTTGTTTCAATCACTTTGTTATCTATAAGTGCTTTGTTCATGCCTATAGAATTTTTCCAATAGTTACTGGAACGGGCAAACTTGCTTGCATATTGAATGCGCACTTTATCGCTCTTGTCCATTTCAACCTTTAAGACATCCTGTCGTGCGCCGCGGATGCGAATTCTTGGTGCATTTTCTGATTCCATACGTTCCTTAACTTCCGATGCAGTGAGGTAACGGGAAGTACTTCCCGGGAAGCCCATAATCATAGCATAATCTCCTTCTTCAATACCTTTCAAAGAAATAGTCAAATGCTTTTTGCATTTCAAAGGAACATTCTTTTCACTGTATTCAGCTGGTTCTCCATTCGCATCAGCATAAATGCGGAACATAGAGAAATCTCCGGTATGGCGAGGCCACATCCAGTTATCTGTTTCTCCACCAAATTTGCCGATGGAAGAGGGTGGGGCGGCCACCATACGTATGTCACTGTATTTCTTTTTATAAATTAAGTAGAATTTATTTCCTGCATAAAACGGGAGTGCTTGTGCACTAATGCCTGGCTTTCCTTTCAGATCACTTTTAGCTAATAATTCATTAGCCAGCCGAGTTGTATAGCCGGATGTATAAGAATCAATTACTGAAATTTTGCCTTCTTTAATTTGAGCATTGACAATATCGGTAATGTCTTCTATTCTTTCAATAAAAGTAAATGCTAATCCTGGAGTTGGAATTTCTTCTTTACGGCTTTTTGCCCAGAATCCGTCCGTTAAAAAATCATGTTCTACAGAACTATGTTGTTGTATGGCATCATAACCGCAATGATGGTTAGTTAAAATTAGTCCTTCAGCAGAAATAATCTCACCTGTACATCCACCACCGAAAATACCCACGGCATCTTTGAGAGAAACTCCATTTGGGTTATATACGTCGTCGACTTCCAATTGCAATCCCTGCTTTTTCATCAGATCAATAGAATGCTGTTCTTTCATTAATTGAAGTAGCCACATACCTTCATCTGCCTTTACAGGCAGCAATGTCAGCACTAAGAGTGTGAACAAAGAAATTTTTAATTTATTCATTTAGCTAATATTTGATATTTATTTCAGATTGCAAAGATAGAATTTAATATTGATTCCTTCTTCGATCTATTTCATAACATTTTAAGAAAAATGGATGATATTGAATCTGTCATCGAAAGATTATTAACAAATTAGTATAAAACAGATATTCAAAAGTTTTAAATAATAATAAAAAGTTTCTATTAGTAAATTATTGGTAGTACATTTGTCTATGTTATTATAATGATATAATAAATTCGGCTCAAAATATGATGAAATTCTACTCTTTGATACTTCTTTTATTTGCATTTACTTCCTGCAGTAAAAGTTATAAAATTGCAGGTGTATCTTCTGTTTCTAGTCTTGATGGGAAAATGTTATTCCTTAAGGTGGCTCAGAGTGGAAAATGGATAACAGTAGATTCAGCAGAGGTAGTGCATGGAGAATTTACAATGAAGGGAAATATAGACTCAGTGCAAATGGCTTCTCTTTTTATGGATGATGAGAATATTATGCCAATGGTATTGGAAGGGGGAAATATAGAAATATCTATAGCAGATACAAAATTAATAGTAAAGGGTACGCCTTTGAATGATAAGTTGTATGCTTTTGTCGAAAAAAAGTCGTCTATGGATATGAGTATAGAGGATTTGGGACATAAAGAAGCAAAAATGATTCTGAATGGAGTTGATCCTTTGCAAATACAGGAGCAACTGACTAAAGAAAGTGATCAGCTCATGGGTGAGATGAATGCTTATGTCAAGACCTTTATTTCTGAGAATTACGAAAATGTATTAGGTCCAGGTGTTTTTATGATGATGTGTAGTAATTTTCCTTATCCATTAATGACACCTGCAATGGAAGAAATTGTAAAAGATGCTCCGGATTCTTTTAAAAATAATCCTTTGATAAAAGAATATGTGACTAAAGCACATGAAAATATGCAATCAATTCAGGAACATCAGATATTACAACAGAATGAACAGCAGGCTTCAATGATGGCTCAGCCTACTGCTGCTGAAAAATAACATTCTGGTTTAAATGTCCTGATCCGGATTATTTATCATGCCTTTATGTCTTTCAGGGAGAGCACTCTCTACTATTTTATATGCTTCCTTTAATGTCTCTTGGACATTTATTGAGCCTTTTTCTTTTGGAGTAATCGGCTGATGGATTGTGAGCGTCATTGAATGGAGATGAATCCATTTGCCAGTACGTGGTAAAATATCAAAAGAACCGTCAATGGTTAACGGGACAACGGCTAATTGTAAATCGTCCGCCAGTTGGAATGCTCCTTTTTTAAAATAACCCATATGCCCGGTAAAACTTCGTGCTCCTTCTGGAAAAACAACGACGGACGTTCCTTCTGTGAGCGTAGCCTTAGCCTTTTGAATTGTTTCTAATACTTTTCTAGGGCCCGACCTGTCTACAAATATGTGACCTGCTTCCTCACAAGCTTTCCCTACAAAAAGAATTTTCCGTAGTCCTTTTTTCATCATCCATTTAAAATTACGTCCTAAATAACCGTAAATAAGGAAAATATCAAAAGCTCCTTGATGATTGGCTACAAAAACATAAGATGTTTTTCCCTTTATATTTTCTTGCCCTACAACTTTTACTCGTATCAATAAAAAGAAACAGATAAGCCGCGACCATACTTTACCTGGATAATATCCCCAAAAATGTGCGCTTCCTAATGTACATCCCACTATAGTGATTAATGCAGTAAGAATCGTAAGAACTAAGAGAATAGGAAGCGCAATGCAAACTTGATAGATATAATATAATATCTTCATACAAATTATTTCAAAATCGCTAATTCTTTTCCTACTTTAATGAATGCATCAATACATTTATCCAGATGAATTTTATCATGTCCGGCAGAAAGTTGGACTCGTATTCGCGCTTGATCTTTAGGTACTACAGGATAGTAGAAACCAGTTACATAAATACCCTCTTCTAGTAATCTCGCTGCATATTGTTGTGAGAGTTTGGCATTATAAAGCATTACTGCACAAATAGCACTCTGAGTCGGTTTGATATCGAATCCGGCCTCCAGCATCTTAGTGCGGAAATAGGTTACGTTTTCTACTAACTTTTCGTGCAAGGCATCATTTTCTTTTAATATCTTAAATACTTCCAGACTGGCGCCTACAACTGCGGGAGGAATAGAATTAGAAAATAAGTAAGGACGGGAACGCTGACGAAGTAATTCTATAATCTCTTTATGTCCTGTAGTGAATCCACCGATAGCTCCTCCAAATGATTTACCTAATGTGCCTGTTACTATATCAATACGTCCATAGGTGTTAAATTGTTCGTTAACACCATGTCCGGTCTTTCCCACAACACCAGCAGAGTGACACTCATCGACCATTACTAGGGCACTGTATTTATCAGCCAGATCACAAATTTTATCCATCGGAGCTACGTTTCCATCCATAGAGAAAACTCCGTCGGTCACAATGATGCGGAATCGTTGTGCTTGTGCTTCTTGCAGGCATTTTTCAAGATCCTTCATATCTGCATTGGCATATCGGTAGCGTTTTGCCTTACAAAGTCTTACACCGTCAATGATGGAAGCATGATTCAGTGAATCTGAAATAATAGCGTCTTCTTCTCCAAGCAAAGGCTCAAATATTCCACCATTGGCGTCAAAGCAAGCAGCATAAAGAATAGTATCTTCTGTGTGGAAATAGGCTGAAATGGCACTTTCTAATTCTTTGTGAATATCTTGAGTACCACAGATAAAACGTACAGAAGACATTCCATATCCACGCCTGTCTATCATTTCTTTTGCCGCTTTTATCACACGTGGATGATTGGATAATCCCAGATAGTTGTTAGCACAAAAGTTAAGTACTTCTTTTCCCTTTACAGTAATTGCAGCTTGCTGTGCACTTTCAATCAGCCGTTCTTCTTTATAAAGTCCTGCTTCTTTAATCTCAGTAATGGTATTACAGAGAAATTCTTTCATTTTACCGTACATATATATTTCTTTTAACGAGTGAATGTTTGTACTGTTCTCTATTATATGGATAGCTATCATATAATCCTCTACAAATTTCTATATTTTTCTTGAATAAACAATGTTTTTTAGATTTTAAATCATAAAAATGTATTTACTTTGCATGTTCATTCTAACATAAAGTAAATATAAGACACAATGAAGAATATTTTGGTTGTGGGAGCTACCGGGCAAATAGGGTCAGAACTCACGATGGAACTACGTAAACGTTATGGGAATAATCATGTAATTGCCGGATATATCCAGAGTTCTGAACCGAAAGGAGAATTACTCGAGTCTGGTCCATCTGCATTGGCAGATGTCACCTATTCGGAAATGATCTTAGATGTAGTTAAGAAATATAAGATTGATACAATTTATAATCTTGCGGCTCTTCTCTCAGTAGTTGCTGAGAGTAAACCTCAGTTGGCTTGGCATATAGGTGTGGATGGCCTGTTTAATATTCTTGAAGTGGCGCGCCAGTATAATTGCGCAGTCTTTACTCCCAGCTCAATAGGCTCATTTGGATCTACAACTCCACATGTGAAAACGCCTCAAGATACCATACAACGTCCGCGTACCATGTACGGCGTAACAAAAGTGACCACAGAACTTGTCAGTGACTATTATTATGGCAGATATGGAGTTGATACTCGTGCCGTTCGTTTTCCGGGAATAATATCCAATGTAACTGCTCCGGGAGGTGGAACCACCGATTATGCAGTGGACATTTATTATTCCGCGGTCAAAGGGCAGAGATTTGTATGTCCCCTTAAAGAGGGAACATTTATGGATATGATGTATATGCCTGATGCAATGAATGCTGCTATTTCATTGATGGAAGCGGACCCTACACGGTTGATTCATCGTAATGCTTTCAATATTGCGTCTATGAGTTTTGCACCGGAAACGATCTATGCCGAAATAAAGAAAAATTTGCCTTCCTTCGAAATGACTTATGATATTGATCCGTTAAAACAGTTGATTGCAGATAGTTGGCCCGATAGTTTAGATGATACTTGTGCTCAACAGGAATGGGATTGGAAACCTCAATATAATCTGGAAAGTATGACTGTCGATATGATTGAAAAATTAAAGGCAAGAGATTTGAAATAATTGCCCTCAATTATAAAAATGCTTCTGCCTCTTTTATCAGAAGCAGCAGAAGTATTTTTATTTATTTTTTTAATGGTAAAAACTTTTTTCTTCTGAGCTATTTTATGGATTAGCAGGTTCTGGATTATCAAAATTGCGAGGAGCACGTTCTCTGGATTCAAAGTTTTTACTTCTATTTTCCATATTCATTTTTTGAAGCCGTTCAATTTGTTGTTCAAGATAGGTAATGTATTGCTCAGTAGTAAGATTGTTTTTTAGAATCGCTTTGCGGTCTTCTCTCATCTTATCCATCGCTTCTTTTATTTCTTTTTTAGAAAGACTTTTGTTATCTCTCAGAGTTTGCATTTGAGTTTTAAGATCAGCATCTGCTTTCTTTATATTAGTAACCTGCTGATCGGTAAGCTTCAATTCTTTAATCATGTTTTCATTAAGAATATCACGTCCTCCTCTTCCTTGTTGCTGGGCTTGCAGTGAAGAACATGCACAAGTTAGCACGATTGCTAATGTCATAAAAAAATTTGTTTTCATTTTACATAGATTATTTAATTAAACAAATAGAAATTATATGAGCTCCGGCCGGAACTTCTGTTTGTTTAGACGTAAAAGGATTACTAAGGTTTAATCATAAGCCCATCGAATGCGAAATGTATATTGGGAGGAAGCGTTTTTTCTATATCGGCATGTAATCCAATATGATGACTCATGTGAATAAACCAAGTCTGTTTGGCTCCTATACGTTTAGCCTGCTCAATGGCCTGTTTCAAATTTTGGTGTGTATGGTGAGGCTCAATTCTAAGAGCGTTCATAATCAGACAATCCAGACCTTCAAGTTTACTGTATTCTTTTTCGGGCATTGTGAGCATATCAGTAATGTATGCCATGTTTTCAATTCTATATCCCAGAATCGGCATTTTACCATGGAATATACGGATGGGCAGTATTTTGACTTGACCAATATAAAAAGGTATTCCGGCTGTAATATTGGTTATAGATATTTTAGGAACCCCCGGATATTTATGTTCAGCAAAACAATAAGGCATACGGATGCGTAAGCGTTGAGCAGTGTCCTCTTCAGTATAAAGAGGTATTTCTCCAAAACGGCAAAAAGGACGGAGATCATCTATTCCGCCTACATGGTCATAATGTTCATGAGTAATCAGTACGCCATCAATGCGAACAAATTTTTGATCAAGCATTTGCTCGCGAAAGTCCGGCCCACAATCAATCAGTATGTTGGTACCATTTGTCTGTATGAATGCTGAAGCTCTAAGCCGGTTGTCTCTGAGATCATCAGAGGTGCATACAGGACAAGTGCAACCAATTTCGGGCACTCCCGTTGATGTTCCACTTCCTAATATAGTAATTTCCATAATTTTATAAAATAAAATTCACCTCTGGATGAATTTCAATATTAAACATATTCTTGACTGAAGTTCGAATTTCCTGCGAAAGGTTTACAATTTCACCGCCAGTTGCATTGCCTCTGTTGACAAGTACTAGAGCTTGTTTGCTGTGAACTCCGGCATGTCCTATAGCTTTTCCTTTCCATCCGCACCGATCAATCATCCATCCTGCAGGAATTTTTACACAGTCTTTGTCCATATCATAATGAGGAATATCGGGAAACTGCTTTTGTAATTCCAAAAATTGAGAACGAGGAATAATAGGATTCATAAAAAAACTACCGGCGTTGCCTTCTATCTTTGGGTCAGGTAGTTTGCTGTTTCTTATTGCAATAATGGCTTGGCGAATTGTTGAAAGTGATATTTCAGGGTACTTTGTTAATTCTAAGTTGATATTACCATATTCAAGATTATAAATAGGATGTTTGCTTAATTTGAAAGTAACATATGTGATGATATATTGATCTTTCAACTCGGCCTTAAAGATGCTTTGGCGGTAAGAGTAATTGCATTCGGCATTTGTGAAAATCCGTGTTTTTCCTGTGCCTCTTTCTACTGTTTCTACTTGAGTGATCAGGTCTTTTGCTTCTACTCCATAGGCGCCAATATTTTGTATGGCACTGGCTCCGACTTCTCCGGGTATAAGTGATAAGTTTTCTATTCCTGCCCATCCTTGGGACACACAATAAGCTACAAAATAATCCCATTCCACTCCGGCTCCTACTTGTACAAATACCTCATCATCGGTTTCTTTTTTCAATTTAATTCCTTGAATTTTGGAATGAAGAATGGTTCCTTTATAATCAGATATGAATAGTAAATTGCTTCCGCTTCCGATGTGTAAATAAGGATTCTTTATCAGTTTATCAGATAAAATTTTTTTTAAGTCTTCACTGCTGGAGTACTCAATAAAAGAATCTGTTTTTACATCAATTCCAAAAGTATTATGAGAAAGTAACGAATATTGTTTTTCTATTGTAATCATCTGGATGCTTATTTATAAGTAAAAGTAATAAAATTATGACCACGCTCTATCACAAAGAATAGATAAAATTAATATTGTGCACAAAAAAAATAAAAATAAATCTCTCATCTCTCACTTTTAGGGGTCAAATAAGTGATGGATAATAAAATATAAAGTGATAGATATCGGCTTATCTATTATTGTTATCTCTCATCTCTCACAACTTGTTTTTTTTTATCTAAACAAGTTGGTCGTCCCACAGCTGAGAGCCCATGGTCCCACGGTTGAGGGATTATCGTTTCACAGTTGAGGGCCCATTGTACCACAGTTGAAAATAAGTTAGTAGTATAATGAATTTCAGTTAGTTACTTAGATCTTCGAATTTATAAAACTCCCATTCTTTCCCTTGCCGTCTGAAATAAAGGGTGTTTGAAAACCCATTAGCAAGACCTTTCATCGTAAGAATTTTAGTGCTTGAGTTACTTGAATTCTTTTGCCCGTAGTTAATATTGGAAAACTTATCTTTGGGTAATTTGGGTGCAAATGCAAACCATTGATTGATTTCCATCGTTGTTTCTAAAATAGAAAAATCATCATCAGGATCTGTAGTGACAAAAATCAGAGGTTGGTGGATGCGGGAGCGTTGAAATATACTATCATTAGCAAACTTATGGAAAAAATCTACAAAGTTTTCATTTTCAGAAGGCTCAATGGGATGCAGGAAGATTGACTCTAGCATCCATGCACCTTTTTTACGTTTGAAATTGTATTTTTTTATCATATTGGTTTTCATATAAACCCATTCAAACTGTGCTGAATTAAGAGATGTATCGCTCATTAAGTCCATGTCTGATTCATTATCAAAAAGCATCGTATAATAACTTTGTTTGGTAAAGAAATCATCTTTCTTCCAAAACTCTCGTTTAATTTTTGTTACTGTATTATTGTTATTGAAAATAAGAGGGAAATGAATCCTTTGTTGTTGCATCTTTTTGTCAGAAGCAAAACTAAAAATAAAGTCATCAAACGTTTCATCAGCTTTGATGGCTTGTGGTATATTTTCAATGGAGTCATTGAAAATTGAATCATTACTTTCATTTGCTGAATCAACTAAGTTATTCAGCGGTTTAAAAGGATCTATCTGCGATTTCTTACCGTTACAAGAAGTAATTAAAAACAAAGTGACAGCCCCTAAAATTATCTCTTTCATTTCATTCTGCAATACATGCGAACCTATAATAAAAACGTCTCTATTAAAAAACGTGCAAAGGTATATCTTTTTATTTAAAATAAAACTATATTTTTTGGATATTTTTTAGTTTTATTCTTTTGATTTTTTTTAAACGATAAAGAGCCGAAACTCTTTAAATGAAAAGTGCTCCGGCTTTCTATTATAATTGTAATATTTTTTATTAAAATGGAAGATCGTCTTTTACGTCAGTAGAAGTAAATTCCACCGGGGCAGTTTGTTGAATTGGTTGAGTTCCCGTTCCTGCGTTCGGATTACGGTCTATTTTCCAAGCTCTAATGTCATTAAACCACTTTCCCTGCCATTCACGGCAGTCAATATCGAATGATACAGTCACTTCTTCTTCCATTTGGATAGCAAATTGATCAATTCTGTCTCCCCACAAGTTGAAACACATTTTTTTAGGATATTGATCATGAGTCTCAACAACATAATCCTGTTTTTTCCATTCACTTCCGTTTCTTCCTGTTCCGCTTTGTAAAGGAAGAATGGCAATTATTTTTCCACTTAATTCCATATCTCTATTTTTGATTTGAGCTGCGAAAATAGCACTTTCTACAATACGAAGCTAATATTTCCCTTTTTTTCTTCTTTTTTTTGTTTGCTGGGAGAATCTTTTTATCTATCTTTGTCTTTCGATATTAAGTATAATAACTAAAACTGATATAAATATGAAATTCATCGTTTCGAGTACGGCTTTGTTTAGTCATCTACAAGCCATAAGCCGTGTGATTAACTCTAAAAATGCATTACCTATTTTAGATTGTTTTCTTTTTCAGTTAGAAGATGGAAAGCTTTCTGTAACTGTATCAGATAGTGAAACAACGATGGTTACTTCGCTTGAAGTAAATGAAAGTGATGCTAATGGTAAATTTGCAATTTCTGCTAAAACCATTTTGGATGCGTTGAAAGAAATCCCGGAGCAGCCACTTAGTTTTAAAGTTAATCTTGAGACATATGAAATATTAGTAGAATATCAAAATGGTAAATATAACGTTGTAGGGCAAAATGCCGACGAATATCCCCAATCCGGATCTTTGAGTGACAATGCAGTACGCTTGGAAATGAAAGCAGATCTGCTATTAGCAGGTATTAACCGCACTTTTTTTGCAACAGCAGATGATGAGCTTCGTCCGGTAATGAATGGCGTTTATTTTGATATTACAACCGAGGATATTACAATTGTTGCTTCCGACGGACATAAGCTGGTACGTAGTAAGACCTTGTCAGCAAAAGGAATCGAAAGAGCAGCTTTTATTTTACCAAAGAAACCGGCTGGCCTTTTAAAAGGTCTGTTGCCAAAGGAACAGGGAATGGTTAGTATTGAGTTTGATGAAAGAAACGCTGTTTTTAATCTAGGCAACTATTACATGATCTGTCGTCTTATTGAAGGTCGTTATCCAAACTATAATTCTGTTATTCCACAGAATAATCCACATAAAGTTACCGTAGACCGTTTGCAATTGATTAGTGCGCTTAGACGTGTCTCTGTATTCTCTTCACAAGCTAGCAGTTTAATAAAACTTCGTGTGCAGGAAAATCAAATGATAATTTCTGCTCAGGATATTGATTTTTCTACTTCTGCCGAAGAATCGTTGGTTTGTCAGTATCAAGGTGCTCCCATGAGCATTGGATTTAAATCAACATTTTTGATTGATATTTTAAATAATATATCTTCTGCAGATGTAATCGTTGAATTGGCTGACCCTTCTCGTGCGGGAGTTATTGTACCGTTAGAGCAAGAGGAAAATGATGATTTATTGATGTTGCTGATGCCGATGATGTTAAATGATTAATACTGAAAAATGAAATTAAACTTAAAGAATCCGATTGTATTTTTTGATTTAGAAACAACTGGAGTAAATATAAACTCGGATAGAATTGTAGAAATCTGTTATTTGAAAGTACACCCCAATGGAAATGAAGAATCAAAGACTCTTCGTATAAATCCAGAGATGCATATACCCGAGGAATCCTCAGCGATACACGGTATTTATGATCAAGATGTAGCTGATTGTCCTACTTTCAAAGAAGTAGCAAAAAATATAGCTCGCGATATAGAAGGAGCTGACCTTGCCGGATTTAATTCTAATCGTTTTGATATTCCGGTATTGGCCGAAGAATTTATCCGGGCCGGTGTGGACATTGATATGAGTAAGCGTAAGTTTATCGATGTTCAGGTCATCTTCCATAAAATGGAGCAAAGAACACTTTCGGCCGCTTATAAATTTTATTGCCAAAAAAGTCTGGAAGATGCGCATACTGCTGAAGCTGATACCCGTGCTACTTACGAAGTACTTAAAGCTCAGCTGGACCGTTACCCTGATGAACTAAAAAATGATATGGCTTTTCTTGCCGAATGTTCCAGTTACAATAAGAATGTAGACTTTGCCGGGCGTATTGTTTATGATGATAAAGGAGAGGAGATCTTTAATTTCGGAAAGTATAAGGGCATATCTGTTAAAGACATTTTCAAGAAAGATCCAGGCTATTACTCATGGATGCTGAATAGTGATTTTACATTGAATACAAAAGCAGTACTTACTAAGATTAAGCTTCGGGAGTTTACCGATAAATAAGGTGACAAAGAAATGGGTGATATATTGAAGGGAAAGAAAATAATATTAGGGATAACAGGAAGTATAGCTGCCTATAAAGCGGCTTTCCTTATCAGGGGATTAATAAAAAAAGGAGCTGAAATTCAGGTGGTAATCACTCCGGCAGGAAAAGAATTTATTACTCCTATTACTTTATCTGCTTTGACTAATAAACCGGTAATCAGCGAATTTTTTTCAGGAAGAGACGGAAGTTGGAACAGTCATGTGGACTTAGGCCTCTGGGCTGATGTAATGTTGATCGCTCCTGCATCTGCTTCCACAATAGGAAAGATGGCCAACGGAATAGCAGATAATATGCTTATCACAACTTATCTTTCGGTTAAAGCACCAGTATTTGTAGCACCAGCAATGGATCTGGATATGTTTGCCCATCCTTCCACTCAAAAAAACCTGGAAGCACTCCGTTCTTATGGCAATCATATTATAGAACCGACCGAAGGTGAATTGGCTAGTCACTTAGTAGGCAAAGGACGGATGGAAGAGCCGGATGCCATTATTCATATTCTGGAAGAGTTTTTTGCTAAGAGGGAAGAACTTTCAAAAAAAAAAATACTGATAACAGCGGGACCCACTTATGAAAAAATAGATCCGGTACGCTTTATTGGCAATTATTCTTCCGGTAAAATGGGATTTGCTTTAGCAGAAGAATGTGCTTCCAGAGGAGCTGAAGTACTATTAATTGCAGGACCGGTACAACTAAAAACAATTCATCCCAATATACATCGAATAGATGTAGAATCTGCACAAGAGATGTATGATGCCTCTGTTGTTAATTATCCGTTAGTGGATGTCGGAATCTTATGTGCGGCAGTGGCGGATTTTACCCCAGATGTTATTGCAGATCAAAAAATAAAACGGATGGGTGATAAACTTACCGTTATTTTGAAGCCTACTCAGGATATTGCTGCTTCTTTGGGAAAGATAAAGAAAGCAAATCAGTTACTTGCAGGTTTTGCTCTTGAAACAAATAATGAGTACCTCAATGCGCAAAGCAAACTGGAACGAAAGAATTTTGATTTCATTGTGCTTAATTCGTTGAATGATAAAGGTGCGGGGTTTCGCCATGATACAAATAAAATAACTATTATTGATAGGAACGTAAGTACAGATTATCCGCTAAAAAGCAAACGAGAGGTGGCGATTGATATTATTGATCGGCTCACTTCATTGATTCAATAATAAGAAAAGCAAAATGGATAGAAAGATCATTCAGAAAATATTCCGCTGTTTTTGTTTCAGCTTCTTGTTTATTCTTTCTTCATTAAAAGGAGAGGCGCAGGAATTGAATTGTAAAGTGAGTATTAATTATTCACAGATTCAAGGAACCAATACACAGGTCTTTAAAACATTAGAAACCGCGTTAAAGGAATTTATCAATGATCGTAAATGGACTTCTGCACAATACGGGGTCGCAGAACGAATCTCTTGCAATATGAATATCACGGTGAAAGAATATGCTGAAACCGGAACATTTAAATGTGAACTGATTGTTCAGGCTAACCGTCCTGTATTTGATGCGAATTATAATACCACTCTTTTGAATTTTAAAGATGTGAATTTCAACTTTTCTTATCTGGAATATGATCCTTTAGAGCTCAAGGATAATCAGATAGATAATAATCTCACCGCAGTTATTGCTTACTATGCCTATTTAATTATTGGTTTGGATATGGATTCTATGGCTCCTCTGGGAGGCACAGATGTTTTGCGTACTGCGGAGAGCATTGTGACTGCTGCTCAAAGTTTATCCGAAACCGGGTGGAAAGCATTTGAAGATAGCAGAAACCGTCACGGCATTATTAATGATTATTTGGATGAGGGAATGAAACCTTATCGCCAGATGATGTATGACTATCATAGGTTAGGACTGGACGAAATGGCGCAGAATGCAGATAGGGGAAGGGCAAAGATTACCAACTCTTTAGAGGAACTGAAAAAAGCGAAAGAGAATAAGCCTATGTCTGCTTTGCCTCAGTTGTTTACCGAAACGAAGAAAGATGAACTAGTGAATATCTATTCCAAAGGTACACAAACAGAGAAAGAAGAAGTATATAATATGTTAGTAGATATCAATCCCGGACAGACAAATGATTGGGAAAAAATAAAGTCTTCCAAATAAAATTATGTTGCAATCTATATCAATTCAAAACTATGCGCTGATTGACGCTCTTGATATTACCTTTTATAAAGGTTTCTCTGTCATTACCGGTGAAACGGGTGCGGGTAAATCCATTATTTTGGGTGCTATAGGCTTGCTGTTAGGGCAGAGAGCAGACGTAAAAGCCATTAAGAAAGGTGCTTCAAAATGTGTTATTGAGGCTCATTTTAATATATCTGCATACCAGATGAGTTCTTTTTTTGAAGAGAATGAATTGGAATATGATCCCAATGAATGTATTCTCCGAAGAGAATTGCAAGCTACTGGTAAATCACGTGCTTTTATTAATGATTCTCCTGCTTCTCTTACAATGATGAAAGATTTGGGAGAACAGCTGATTGATGTACACTCTCAACATCAGAATTTATTAGTGAATAAAGAAAATTTTCAGCTCAATGTTTTGGATTCGTTGGCCAATGATGAGAAAGAATTGATCAATTATAAAGCAGCTTATCATGAATATCGTAAAGTTGCCGAGGAATTGAGCCGACTTATTGAGCAAGAGGTACAGAGTAAGACGGATGAAGACTATATTCGTTTTCAATTGGAACAGTTTGATGAAGCTAAATTAATGGAAGCTGAGGATGAAGAACTTGAAAAAGAAGAAGAAGTACTGAGTCATGCTGAAGATATTAAAGAGGGGCTGTACAGTGCGGAACAACTTCTTTTGGGTGATGAAGTAGGAATATTGAGCAGCATTAAGAGCATTTCAACTACTTTGCATACATTAAAGGAAGGTTATGGAAAAGCAAGTGACTTATCTGATAGAATTGATAGTTTAGCGATTGATCTTAAGGAGGTTGCCAGAGATCTCGTGAATGAACAAGAAGCGGTTGAGGTTAATCCCTCCCGGTTGGAGTTTGTGAATGAAAGACTCAACTTAATCTATTCATTAGAAAAAAAACACCATGTAAGTTCGCTTGAAGAACTAATTCAGGTTCAGCAAGATTATCGTGCTCGCTTGCAAACCATTGATTCGTTTGATGAACAGATTGAGGCGCTTCAGAAACAAAAGGAAGAATTACAGAGTAAGGCAAAGAAAGCGATGTTATTGTTGACTAATAAACGCATGGAAGCAGCTAAAAAGGTGGAGCAAGAAATGCGGCACCGCTTGATTCCTTTAGGGATGCCTAATGTTTTTTTTCAAGTACAGATTACTCCGAAAACAGTATTTGATGCTACTGGTGGAGACAGTGTCAACTTTCTTTTCTCTGCCAATAAGAATACCACGTTACTGAATATATCAGCTGTGGCATCCGGGGGCGAAATAGCCAGGGTGATGCTTTCCATAAAGGCGATGATTGCAGGAGCCACTCAATTGCCTACAATTATATTTGATGAAATAGATACTGGAGTATCAGGGGAGATTGCTGATAAAATGGCTGGAATAATGCAGGAGATGGGAGAATGTATGCAGGTAATCAGCATCACTCATTTGCCTCAGATTGCAGCTAAAGGCAAAATACATTATAAAGTGTATAAACAAGATAACGAAACGTCAACCAGCAGTAATATCCGTTTACTGAAAGAAGAGGAGAGAATAGAGGAAATAGCCCATATGCTTAGTGGGGCTACTCTTACGGAAGCAGCAATGAATAATGCAAAAGAACTATTAAAACAGCATGGAAAAAAATGAAATGATATTTGGCGTGCGCGCCGTGATTGAAGCAATACAAGCGGGTAAAGAAATTGATAAAATATTGGTTAAGAAAGACATCCAGAGTGATCTTTCGAAGGAACTTTTTGCTGCTATCAAGGGAACTGAAATTCTTGTTCAGCGAGTACCGGTGGAACGCATCAATAAGATCACAATGAAGAACCATCAGGGTGTGGTGGCTTTTGTCTCAGCTGTGACTTATCAGAAGGTGGAAGAGTTAGCTCCTTTTCTTTTCGAAGAGGGTAAAGTTCCTTTCTTTGTGATGCTCGATGGAGTTACGGATGTGCGTAATTTCGGTGCCATAGCCCGCACATGTGACTGTGCCGGAGTGGATGCTATTATTATTCCTTCAAAAAATAGTGTTTCGGTAAATGCCGATGCAATGAAAACTTCTGCCGGTGCGCTTCATACTCTACCTGTATGCAAGGAACAAAGTCTGACAACAGCCATTAAATACCTGAAAGAAAGTGGGTTTAAAATTGTGGCAGCAACGGAGAAAGGAGATTATGATTATACAAAAGGAAACTATAAAGATCCTGTCTGCATTATTATGGGAGCGGAAGATACGGGAGTTTCTTATGATCATCTTGCTTTGTGTGACGAATGGATCAAAATTCCTATTTTAGGGAATATAGAGTCGTTGAATGTTTCTGTTGCCGCAGGAATTTTAATTTATGAGGCAGTAAGGCAACGTGGCTTTGAAAAAGAATAAAATATAAATAAAATCATGAGAAAGAAAATACTATTTATGTTCCTCTGCTTGCTCTCGCAGTGGATAATGGCACAGAAAGATGCACCTAAATGGGTTGAGAAATCAAAACGGGCTGTCTTTTCTATAGTGACCTATGACAGTAAAGATAAATTGCTGAACACGGGCAACGGATTCTTTATAGCGGAAAACGGAGTGGCCTTGTCTGATTATTCTTTATTTAAAGGAGCTACCCGGGCAGTGGTGATTAACTACGAAGGCAAGGAATTTCCGGTTAAAGCAATTATGGGAGCGAATGATCTATATGATGTGATCAAATTTCAGGTAGAAGTAGGTAAGAAGAGTGTATCTGCACTTACTTTGGCTTCCGTAGCTCCGGCAAAAGATGCGGAAGTGGTTTTACTTCCTTACTCCACCAAGAAAGATCGTTCTTGTACGATGGGAAAAGTGGAAGAAGTATCTAATCTTTCCGGACCTCATAAATATTATAAACTCCGGATGTCACTTAAAGATAAGATGGTAAGTTGTCCGGTAGTGAACAGTGATGGTGAAGTTTTTGGATTGGTACAGAAAAACGCCTCAAATGACACTACCCGTTGCTATGCGATCAGTGCGTCATATGCAAATGCGCTTTCCATCAGTGCCATTGATTTTAATAACTCTGTGCTGGGGAGTATTGACATCAAGAAAATTCTTCCGGAGAATGAAGATCAGGCTTTAGTTGTTCTTTACATGGCTTCTGCACAAATGGACCCTGAACATTATCTTTCTTTGTTGAATGATTTTGTGAAACAATATCCTAACAGTACGGAAGGATATATCCGCAGGGCAGGTTGTTTTGTTTATAATTATACCGATGCTCAACACCTTGCTCAGGCAGAAGAGGACCTTGCTAAAGCGCTGAAAATAACAGATAAAAAAGATGATGTACTTTTTAATACTTCGCGACTGATCTATGCAATCGCACTTCGTGGAAAAGAAGTTACTTATAAAGATTGGACGTTTGAGAAAGCATTGGAAGAAATACATAAAGCGCAGGCAATTAATCCACTTCCTATTTATACTCAACACGAGGGAGATATTTACTTTGCATCCAAGGATTATGCTAAAGCTTTTGAATGCTTTGATAAAGTAAATCACTCGAATATTGCTTCGGCCGCTACTTTCTATAGTGCTGCGAAGACTAAAGAGATGATGAATGGAGATCTTGGTGAAGTGATTGCTTTGCTGGATAGTGCGGTTGCTAAATACGCAATCCCTTATCCAAAAGAGGCCGCTCCTTATATATCCGAACGAGCTTTGATTAAAGCTCAGAAAGAACTTTATAAAGAAGCGTTGCAAGATTATGACACTTATTATCAGATTATGGGTGGTAATGTAAGTGCTATGTTTTACTATCTTCGCGAACAATCGAGCTATAAATCAAAGAACTTTAAACGGGCATTGGAGGATATTGAAAAAGCCGTGCAATTAGAACCTACTAACAAAGACTATCAGGCAGAGTTTGGAGCAGTGAATTTGAGAGTTGCCCGTTACGATGAGGCTATAAAGAACTTGAAAGATGCGCTTGCTATTGATCCAAAGTTTGCAGCATGTTATCGTTTGATTGGATTTTGTCAGATGCAGCAAGGTAAGAAGGAGCAAGCTTGCGAAAACTTTTCCAAGGCAAAGGAACTAGGTGATGAAGCGGTGATTCCTATGATAGAGAAGAATTGCAAATAAAATCAATGTGATTAGATATTAAAAAGGATTGCCTTTACGGTAATCCTTTTTAATATGCTATTGTAATCAACATACAATTAGCTCATTTCTGCTTTTATATTATGATAGTTTGGTTAAGTCTAGTAACTAATCCGTACGCCCAATTGCAAATTAAAGTTGAAAGGCGTTTCCTTCCGAATGGTTTCCATTTCTGATCCATCATTAAAGAAATAAGTCATTCCCGGTTCAGCAAATATCCCGAACTGAGAGTTCATATTGAACTGTATTCCCAGTGCCCCGCCGAGTGACCATTGCAATGGTTTTACATTCAGATTGGTTGTTGTTTCATTAATCATCTTTCCTGAAAGATTCTCTTCTGTATGTATTTTCCCCGATATGCTTTTTTCTACCATTCCACCTCCCGAGAGGTAAAG
>JAATGU010000012.1 GCA_015654535.1 Bacteroidales bacterium | reverse complement strand
TATCTTTTTAATAAAGTGTGATAAAACAATGTTTTTATCACACTTTTTCTTTCGAAAAGTTGTGATATGAAAGATGGTGGATTGATAATTTTTTAGTCTTTTTCAACTAAAGTGCAAAAGGACCAAAAAGGTTGACAAGTATTCTATCAATAAAAATTTTAAAGTTATTATTGGTCAGTTCTTTATTCTCATTGTTCCATTATAAACAGCTTTTCGTAAGGTACCTTCTTCATCATCACCGTCATATTCCCAGTACATAGCACCACGCATTCCTCTATTAAGAAGAAAATCGCACTTAATTTTAATAGACTTTTTATTTTCATAATTACAAACTATTTTACCTAATGAATCTGTGAGATAGGGTACTTTTGCAATTTTATCCCATTTCTTTTTATATCCTTCTAATTTAATTATTTTCTTATAATGAATAAAATTGGATATATTATCACGACCATGGCCATAAAAAGGAATGCCTAACACCAAACGATAAATCGGTATACCTGCTTTTACATGATTAGTTACCGATTCTTCGCAAGAAAAGTGTCTCATCATATCCGACCTATAAAGACCTGCATGATGATATGGGCTGCTATCCATGTCATAGGTCATAATATTAACAAAGTCAATATATTGATCAATAGCAGTAAAGTTAATATAACCGGCCCAAGCTTGGGAAGCAAGAGTTAATAATTTATCATTACCTATAGCTTGACGAATATCTCTCATCATCAATGTATAGTTTTCTGTATCCTCAGAGGATGAAGAAATTCCAGCTGCACCGCTAGTTGGAAATTCCCAGTCAATGTCAATGCCATCAAGTCTATATTCGTCAATCACTCTTCTACAATCAGATGCAAAATCTCTCCTGAGAACATTATTAGCAGCCATTTCGCTAAAATTGCCACTTCCCCATCCACCAATTGAAAGTGACACCTTTAATGATGGATTTTGATTTTTCAGACCTGCAATCATCTTTAGCCTCTCGGGATTATTAATACGAATTCCATTAAAGGATGCATTAACATGCCCGAAAGCATAATTTATATGTGTAACAACATGTGGATCCGGAATGCTATGTTCCCATGACGTTACATATGCCAGAACAACAGGTTCTTGCTTTGTTTCGTCAGCTAACCAAAGCAAAGATCGCAAAAATATTCTAACATAATTTTTATTACTGAAAGCACCTTTCCCATGGGCTAAAGTCAAGCCTACAATTTTTCCTTTCCCATAATTATAGGTATAAAGAATGCTTGGCGAACATTCCGGATTATCTGTAGTAAGGAGCGTATGTATTTTCGGTGACTGCCACATGTTTCCGTACACTTCATCATTAATTTTAAAATCTTTTATTCCTTTAGTAATAAAGTGATTCTTATCTGCCACTTTAACACTAATGTCAACACCTTCCCGGTAAGAAGAGAAAACATATTCTTTTCCATCGAGAATTTGAGGGGTTAAAAAATATTTTGAACCCACAATACGTGTGAATTCAGGCCAATTATTATATGTACCCATTCCATAATGAACTACCATTACTGATTTTCCTCCACTAACAAGATTCATTAAATCCTGTTTATGTACCTCGGTAATAATACTATCCGGATCATAAAACATTAGGACATCATATTCGTCAGAGTGTTGGACAGTAAATAGTTCATGCGCTGCAGGGGTTTTATATTCTTTCCACGTTACCCCTTTCAAGCTGTTCATCATAAGAATAAACGGCTCTTTATTATATCCATTAGGACCAGTAATTAATGCAACTCTTACCGGATTAGCAAAAGAAAAACTACTGATCATTAAGATCAATATAGATAATTTTATTTTCTTCAAAGGACTCACCTTTGTGCATAAGCATATCAATAAAAATAAATAGAAGAGTTTTTTCATTTATTTAATTTAATATCCATAAAACATTGAATAAATAAAAGAAACAGAACCCCAAGTTGGCACTTGGTATTCTGTTTCGAATTGTCATTGTCTGTAATCACTATAAATTACCATCCAGGGTTCTGAACCATCAATTTACTTTGATTTATTACATTTTGGTGAATTGGGTAAAGATACATCTCTTTTCTCCAAACTCTCTTTTCAATAACGGTTCTTCTATAATAAGACTCATTTGTTCCGATAGTTTTAGTAGGATCACCATATTCGTTCATTCCAGAGAATTTTGTTTGATCTGCCTCATTTCCTGGTTCACAAATCATCCAACGGCGAATATCAAAATAACGTTGCCCCTCACAGTATAATTCTACAAAACGCTCTCTCTGAATAGCTTTTCGTTGTAATATCTGGTCACCGATAATATTCGTCTTGCCTCCATTTGCCAATTCCATATATCCCGGGATGCCTGCTCGTTCACGAACCTTATCAATATAAGTAATAATATCCGGATCGTTCGGATCGACTTCATTGCATGCCTCTGCATAGTAGAGATAGAAATCAGCTAAACGGAATAGGATTGACGGACGAGAAAACTTTTGGACATAAGAGCCCGTATTCAGAATGGTACGATTCTTAAATTTGCCAAGTAAATAACCAACCAAAGGAGTATCTGAAGAAGCTGGACCTGCACCACCCGCTTTGGAAAAATCAACATAATAATTAGCATTATCAGTTGGTTGTATATGCCAACTCTTACCTTGATAAATCACATCAGCATAGAAACGAGGTTCACGATTAGCATACATATTAAAGACTTTTGTATCTGTACGTCCATTGATAACATTTTGAAGAGATACAAGATTATCTTCTTTATATCCTGAATTAGCATCGCCGATACTAAGTCCATTGTTCATAAAAAACTGGTCTACAGATTCTTGAGTTGGTCCAACAGTTCCGTAGCATGAATAAATATCACGCGGAGTAGTACGCATTTCCATCTTGTATTGATCACTATAACTATTATTAGAAGTAGCCCATAGTATTTCATCATTGAAACACTGGAATAACTTATATACTGACTGATCGGGATCGAGAGTTACATTATCAGTCTTATAGACTTTATAAAGTTTATGCCCTTGCGCTTCTGCAAAATCAATCAATTCTTTCACATGCTGTTTTGCCATTTTCCATTTTTCCGGATTATAATCTGGGAAGAGGCGTTTACCTTCGGTATCTGTTAATTTCATAGCTTCCTCATAACCTCCATTGAATAATGGAGAAGCAACAAACATCCATAATTTGGCACGTAAAGCCATAGCCGCTACTTTAGTAGGTCGGACCATTTCGTTGAGATTGTAACTGGTCACACCATTTGATTGACTTACTACCGAATTAGGCAAGTTGGATCCCTCAATCACTCCTTGGAGCAAACTATCCACATAACTGGTAAATTCGTCTACCGAAGGACGGGCATAATCTTTAATATGCGGATAGGCTGCATCCTCTATTTCTGTCACAATAGGACAAGGACCGTGAAGTTCGAAAATTGATACATAACTGTATGCAATAAAAAACCTTGCTTCATCTTTCATACGAGCCATTTCTTCGGGAGTAATAACTACTTTGTCAGAAGCATTGCCAACAGGTTTTCCTTTTTCTAAGAAAATCATAGCCTGCCGAATGTATTTGTATAGAGTTGCCCAACGGAGAAATGAAGCATTACCTGCTGTATAGCCAGAAGTCATTACATCTTTGGAAGGGCCCTTCTGAGAAGAAATTTCACCGCACATATTTGACCAAGGATTCTTGAAAGCATTGCTTTCAGATCCTGTTTCTGAATACTCGGAT
Source organism: Bacteroidales bacterium (assembly GCA_015654535.1). Lineage (GTDB taxonomy): Bacteria > Bacteroidota > Bacteroidia > Bacteroidales > Bacteroidaceae > Bacteroides. The sequence continues at coordinate 7,888 of JAATGU010000012.1, read as the reverse complement.
ATACTATTGTATATATTAGCATACCAGCTTTTTGTATATGTTGGATTCTCAAAGACTTCTTCTATAGATAAGTTTTGTGTAATCTCTTTGGATACGTCTAAGTAATCCGAACAAGAGATAGCACCTAAAGAAAGCCCGGCAACGAATGTTACGTATAATATTTTTCTTATTTTCATGATTTTATATAATTAAAATGTTACTTCAATACCTGCTGTCCAGTTACGTGAAATAGGATATTTAGCGCCTGAGTTTGCACCTCCTAATTCCGGATCCCAGTATTTTATGTCATCCCAAGTAATTAAATTATTGCCTTGTATATAAAGGCGAAGATTTTGCATAGCCAACTTTTTAAGTTGATTCTTCTCGAATTGATAACCGAATTCCACATTCTTCAAACGGATGAAGCTGGCGTTACGATACCACCATGTACTGGCTTGAGTATTGTATGTAAAATTAGAACCATGCATACGGGGATAAATTACGTCTTGGTTATAGGGATCTTCTGCACGCCAGCGATTCAAAGTTTCAGTACGAGCAGACGAAGCATCCTTACCATTAATAAATGGCATAAAGTTCGCCGCCTGTGCCAACAGATTGGCAGATGTGCCACTTACACCTTGGAAGAATATTCCACCAAAAAAACCTTTATATTCAGCATTGATTCCAAATCCATATACTGTGTTAGGAGTATTCGGATTACAGCCATTCTTATAGGTTTGGTCGTAAGAGTCAATCTTTTTATCATTGTTTAAATCGGCATACTTGATATCACCAGGGCTCACAGCTGTACCAGGGTCGGGCATACCAGCTTTCAAAGTATAAATTTGTGCTCCTGTTTGAGAATTAGTAGCAATATTAAAATCATCGGGAGTATATAAGCCTTCAGCTATATACAACAGAGGTTGGTTAATACTGTTCCCTGTATAATCCTGATATCCATAGGCATGAGGAATTTCATCGTATTCAATAATTTTATTTTTGGTATAAGTAAAGTTACCCCGAACAGAAAGAGTTAGTTTACCAAAATGCTCTTTCAATACTATATTACCATCTATACCGTTATTCTTTACAATACCAAAGTTTTGCAGAGGATTATTACGCAAACCGCTCATAGAAGGAATCGTTTGACGTTGTAACAGGATATCATGACGACGATTTGAAAAGTAATCTACTGACATATCAATACGTCCGTTGAATAGACCTAAGTCGATACCAAGGTTCGTTTTGTCTTCAATTTCCCATCTCAAGAGAGGAGCGGCGGCGGCATTTTCAATCACGCCATTACCTGCCCCGTTGGTTCCGCTACCATTTTCTGCAGCGGTAATACCAAGGTTGTAACCACCACCCGACTCGTTCAAACTTGCCTGATAGGGAAAACGACTTAACGATGAGGCTAAATCGTCGTTACCAGTTTTACCATAAGATGCTCTTAATTTTAATTTATTGATAACGTCAGACGTACCTTCCATAAATTTCTCATGACTAACAAACCAAGCACCACCGATAGCAGGAAATATACCCCAACGGTGACCGGCTGCAAAATTTTCACTACCAGTCATACCGAAACTACCTTCCAACATATAACGATTGTCGTATCCATAAGTGGCACGGGCTACTACACTTTGTTTTCTGTAAGGAAGCAAGCCTAAGCCAGAATTATTTTGATACTGTGTTTCTTTCTGATTATAGAGAACCAGACCTGTAACATCGTGCTTCTCATTAAATGTCTTTTTATAGTTTAAAGATGTCTCTATATAGATTTTTTTGTTACCCGCACTGGAACCACTAGTTGGATTTCCCAAAGCGGAGCCAGCGTTAATGGTGTTTTTAATCAAATTACCTTCAGCGTCACGACCGGTTGCATAGTAAGAATGTGCAGCCATGGAACGATTAATGAACTGTTCCGAATAAGAGTCAAAACTCAGACTTCCTTTAATTGACAAACCTTTTGTGATAAAATCAAGCTGTTGTTCCAAAGTCACTTCGGATTGAATGGAACTTGACCATGATTTATCGTATCCTTTAAAGTTTAGTAAATTGTAAGGATTCAAACGAAGTCCACTGTTATCTGCATTAGGATGTTCAGATGCCGTTCCGTCTGAATACATCATTGGAATTAGATGGACAGGAAACGAAGTCATGGCATTAAATAATTGATCAGCAGTTTCAATAGGAGCAGTTTTGTTGAAGTATTGTCCACTAATATCTACCGCCATGCGAGTGGTCTTTGTTAAATCGAAATCAACATTAGAACGAAGATTGTAACGCTGAATATTTACGTTAGAATCAAATTGTTCCATTGGATTCTTTGCATAAATACCATCTTCATTATAATAAGCACCCGAAACGAAGAAACGTACTTTTTCACCGCCACCACGGAAATTAATCGTATAGCGTGAATTTTGTGTATGCTCCTTCAACATATCCATCCAATTAACGCTTGGATAAAGATCGGGATCTGCACCAGTGAGATATTTGTTAAGAATATCATCTGAAATAGGAGCTTGAAATCCCACGGTAGGGTTACTCTGGTCATTCCAAACAGCTTCATTATACATATTTAGATATTGATATGCATCCAATAAATGAGGTAAACGCATAGGAGTAGCAATGCCATGCTCTACGGTTAGATCCACGCTTGTCTTTTGTGATTTACCACGTTTTGACGTAACTAATATTACACCATTAGCACCTTCGGCACCATAAACAGCAGTAGCAGCAGCATCCTTCAATACAGTGAACGATTCAATTTCATCTACATCGATATTGTTCATACTACGGGGCACACCATCTACCAAGACCAATGGGTCAGTACCGCCGGCATACGAACTTATTCCACGGATCCAGAATTGAGCATCATCCCATCCGGGTTCGCCACTACGGGAGATAGCAATCACACCGGAAATTTTTCCAGCAATACTGTTTGTCAGACTTCTATGTGACACGCTAAGTTCCTCCGGGCCAATAGAGGTCATGGAAGCTACAACGCTTTCTTTTTTCTGCTGACCATAGCCAACAACTACCACGTCATCTAAATTAACAGAAGAAGCTTCCAGACGTATGTTGATAGCATTTACACCTTTTTTTACAGCACGCGTTTCAGTATTATAACCAATGAAACGGAACTCAAGTTCTTCACCGTCTTTTGCCAGAATTGTATATTTCCCTTCCAAGTCACTCGTAACTCCACGGGTGGTACCTTTTACAGCGACAGTGACTCCAATGATTGGGTTACCATTTGACTCAGTAATTAATCCGGTAATAGTTCTTGAAGTAGGATTTTGGGCAATACCTTGAATACCCATAATCTCTGAGGATAGATTCGGCCGTGCTGCCATTAGATTCCCAGGTTGCCAAGAAACTGCAACAGCAAATAAGACGGCAAAACAATTAATTTTATTTTTGTTTTTCATATAAATATTATTTCATGATACTTTTATTAATCCACTTCATTAAACCCGGTTACTTCTTCTACAGAAAGAGTAGCTTTGTTTACTCCTGCTGAAACATCAACTGTCAGAATGTAAAATTTGCCTTTAGTTAAAGCTTTACTCCCTGCACGGATGTTTCCATCGGAATTTGGAATTGCGAACCAGGGATTACCGTCTGCAATAGAGATTTTATCTTTGGTAAATTCAACTACAAAATCTTTCTGACCATAGAATTTGAAATTAATAGTGTTGATGCTTTTGCCGGCTTCAAGTATAATCTGGTGTTTATGGTCTCCCATAGGAGCCATGCAAAGACTCTTACTCGTCGCCCAGTTTAGTTTGTTGGCACTGTAAGACGGTTTACCAATATTACTATCACCGTTCACCCAAATAGCACCATCACCTGATCCTAAAGTTGATAATGCTGAACCATTCATCAATTCAACATTAAAGTATTTTAAAGCTTTATTAACTGTAACTCTATACTTGCCATCCATAGCACGGAACTTCAATATTTTGCCATTTGTTCCTTTCTTTATATTGAAGAATGCAGGATCAATCCAATAATTGCTATAATCACTTTTCAAACCTGTAATTTGAATTTCTTGACCTGTAGTAAAGTTCATCTCCACTTTCGAATTGCTGTCGTCAACTTTAATAAACTCAGTCCCATTTAATGCAAATTTAATAAATGGTGAACCTTCATAACTCTGCGTATTAAAAGTTACATCATAGTAACCTTCAGCGTCAGCAGTAAATTCAATCAGACTATTAATGCCATCTGTGATTTTTCCATCTGAGGCGCCAAATGTAATCCCGTTTCCGTTTTCACCATATTTAGGAGCTTCTATGTAACCATAAAGCTCACTGGGAAAGTTCCCTGTAACTTTGTAGGTATACGGTTGTCCTTCCACTGGATCCATGCGATAATCTCCTTGTTCTGTTTTCAATGTCAGATAAGGAAAGTTAGGACGAAAGACTGTTATAGATTGATCTTTCACATCAGCAGCATAACGGGCATTTTTCACATGCAACCTAACGGTTGCATCTCCATCAGGAATGTTCTTTAAAAACGGGACAAGGATTTTACCTGAATAAGTGCCTGAATTACCTGTCAAAATAATTCTTTCCGAAACAATTTCGTCCCCATAAAGGATTTGAATTTTTGTGGTAGAGAGAGGTATTTCACCATCATCGGCAACATCAAAGGTAAAAGAAATGCTGTCTCCCATGTAGGCACTGCTTGGCCCTTCTAATGACACAATGGTGGCTTTGCCAACGTCATCGTACTCATCATTTTTGTCATTACATGATGACAGACTAATGAGGCCATATGCCATCAAAAATAATAAGAATTGTTTTTTCATACTATAAAATTTAAAAATTAAAAAATTAGTTATTCCATCTATAAGAAGCCACAGATTTGGCTGGAATCTTATAAGTGAAATTATGTATTCCGTCGTTCACTGTAATAGATTTCTCTTCGGACAATTTATTCATGATTACAAAAGCGTAAGTTCCATCAGTGTTTTGAAAAGCCGAATATATAATACCGTCTGCTGTATACCCTTTAGTGCCAATGCGTATCGCTCCAGGTTTAACTACAGCAGACAGTTGTCCGATTATATAATAGTGAGAGTTTCTGGTTATTGTTTTATAGTCATAATCAATATCTACAGCTCCATAACAAGTTCTACAGCCACCTTGGCGATTGGGACCGCGATCATTGTCAAGCATCAGATTCCATACAATCACACTTTTGCACCAATTATTTATAGTTCCCAAGGCCACATCTTCCATATCGGTCATTAGCCTTGTTGTCAAATCCCGTCCGCTATTCCAGGTTCCAATGGAGGTCTCTGTAAAGATAAGATCCTTGTCAGGACGTTGATTATGAACAACATTCAATTCATTGCGATCACCACCATAGTTGTGATATGCCGCTCCGGCTATGTATTGACTAGCGTCATCATCTTCATATATGTTCAGTGGATATCCTTTTTGATCAACTATATTGTCGTAATTATAATTATGATCAAAAGCATATATTTTTGTATCCAAACCAGCTCTCTGAAATTGGGGGCCTAATGCGGTTTTAATAAAATCTTTTTGCTCTTTCCATCCCATAAAGAGAGAAGCTGAATTTCCACGGTTTAATGGTTCATTTTGAGGTGTAATAGCAGTAATCTTTACGCCTTCAGTTGCAAAAGCCTCTATCCATTTTACAAAATAGGTAGCATAATCTTCATAATAATCAGGATTCAGTTGTCCGCTGGTCCATGAGTCGAAAGGTTTCTTTTCCGTCAAATTATTAACTTTCATCCAGCGGGGACATGTCCAAGGAGAGCCTAATACCTTTAATATGGGATTGATAGCCAGTATTTCTTTTAATATTGGGATGACATAATTTCTTTCTTCGCCCTGCAAACCAAAATTTTCAATACCTTTCTCATCGCAGCAAGTGTATTCACTCAGAGAAAAATCTGAACATCCGATAGATATACGGACATAGCTAAATCCTAACCCTTCGTTAGGAGAGAATGTTTCTGTTAAAAACTTAGTTCTGTCTACCTGCTTCATCAGCATCAAATTATAACATGTAGAGCCAGTTATAGCCACACCGAAACCATCCATAGTTTGATAAGTAACAGATGGAGTGAGCGTAATGGTAGAGGGAGACATGCTTGGTTTGGAATTGAATTCCACACTCTGTTTACTAAGATCTAACGATCGGCTGCTTGTTGTGACGTAAATCGTCACATTTTTCTCAATAGGTTTGCTAATTATTGGAGGATTACTTGTTAAGCCACTGTTTTCTTGCTTTCCACAAGCCGTAAAAAAAGGAATAAGTAACAGAACAAGAAAAAATAAAATAGTTCTTTTGTTCATCATAATATTAGTTTGATTAAAAGGCATGCAAATATATATTTTAACTTTAATTGTAAAATGAAAAGAACTACAACAAAAATACTATTGAAACTCTGATACAATACATCTTAGTTTTCTTAATCAATAGATAACATATTAAATATAAGCATAATAGATATTATATTTATATCCTTTATCTTTGCCAATATTTGATGCTTGATGTAGCTAATAAATCTTCATATCTATGAATTACGAGGTTCAGAAGGAGTATTTATTAATCAAGATGTGTTTCTTTTCTGTATAAAAGTGAAAAAAATCTATTGTAGAAAATTCAGTTTTATAGTACCTGCAATAAAACTTTAATTAAACATTATCCTAATACGAATTTAGACAGATACCGAATAATGGATAAAAAGGAAAGAGAGCTGATAAAATTCACACAATCTTTGGACTTCTCATTTCAATAACCTATCTTTGCTTACTAAATATTTTAGAAAAATTAAAATTAAAGTATACACAACAATGAAAGATTTCCTCAAGTTTACGCTTGCCACAGTAGTTGGGATTATATTATCAGGCATTGTACTTTTTTTCATCGGCGCAATTATCTTATTTGGCGTCGTATCTACCTCCGACAAAGAAGTGAAAGCGAAACAAAACTCAGTGATGTTTCTTGATCTTAATGGAGCCTTGAAAGAACGAACAGAAGAAAATCCACTTAAACAGTTTATGGGTGATGAATTTTCAACTTACGGTTTAGACGATATTCTTTCCTCTATAAAGAAAGCCAAAGAAAATGAAAACATTAAAGGTATTTATATACAAGCTAAGTCCTTGGGAGCTTCTTTTGCTTCTTTACAAGAAATAAGGAATGCGTTGGTGGACTTCAAAAAAAGTGGAAAATTTATTATTGCTTACAGTGATAATTATACACAAGGATTATACTATCTATCTAGTGTGGCTGACAAAGTACTATTAAATCCAAAAGGTATGATTGAATGGAAGGGATTGGCAGCTGAGCCAATGTTCTATAAGGATCTGTTGGAAAAAGTAGGCGTGGAAATGCAGATATTCAGAGTGGGCACTTATAAATCGGCAGTGGAGCCTTTCATCGCTACTCAGATGAGCCCGGCTAACCGCCTGCAAGTTACAGCTTTCATTGGCTCTATTTGGGATCAGGTGCTAACAGATGTTTCGGCATCTCGTAAAATATCAAAAGATTCACTAAATGCTTATGCGGATCAAATGTTTATGTTCTACCCTGCGGAGAAATCTGTAAAATATGGCTTAGCCGATACATTGATCTATAAAAGTAGCGTTAGAGATTATCTGAAAAAATTGACAAAAACAGAGAAAGATGATGATTTGGCTGTAATGAGTCTGGACGATATGATTAACGTGAAAAAAAATACTCCTAAAGATAAAAGTGGTAACGCAATTGCTGTTTACTATGCAAACGGAGAGATCGATGCTTCTTCAGATGGTGGAATTATATCTGATGATGTTGTTAAAGATCTGCGTGAATTACGAGAAAATAAAGATATCAAAGCAGTGGTGCTACGAGTAAATTCTCCCGGAGGAAGTGCTTT
>JAATGU010000064.1 GCA_015654535.1 Bacteroidales bacterium | reverse complement strand
TTGGGTGCTGACATTGTGTTGACACGCTCTGATGTTGGCAAAGGACATCCACAATATTACCAGGATTTGGCACAAAAAATAGCCAGTGATACTGGCGCATATTATGTAAACCAGTTCGAAAATCCAGCTAATCCCTTGGCTAATGAAACAACAACTGGTCCCGAAATTTGGGAACAGATGCAACACGATGTTGATGCTGTGGTGGTAGGTGTTGGTTCATCAGGAACGTTAACCGGACTGACACATTTTTTTAAAAAAGTATCCAGTAAAACGGAGATGGTGCTGGCTGATCCCGAAGGTTCGGTGTTGGCCGAATATATTAATACGGGTAAAATAACCAAAGAAGCTGGATCGTGGTTGGTGGAAGGTATTGGTGAAGACTTTGTGCCTACGATTGCCGACTTTTCATTAACAAAAAAGGCTTATTCAGTTACTGATTTGGAAAGTTTTGAAACTGTTCAGCAACTTTTGAAAAAAGAGGGATTGCTTGCCGGTTCGTCTTCGGGGACATTACTCAATGCGGCTTTGAAATTCTGTCGCGAACAAACAATACCTAAGCGTGTAGTCACTTTTGCTTGCGATAGTGGAAATAAATATCTCTCGAAAATGTATAACGATGGTTGGATGTTTGATCAGGGTTTGACTAAAAGGAAAAAATACGGTGACCTGCGCGATATTATTTCCCGACGGTTTGAAGACAATGCCACCGTTTTTGTTTCGCCCGATGATACCTTGCAAACCGTGTACAACCGCATGAAGAGTTACGAAATATCTCAGATTCCTGTGTTGAGCGACAATGAAATTGTAGGTATAGTGGACGAGTCGGATTTGTTATCGGCCATATATGCAAAGAATTACAATTTTCAAATCACTCCTATCTCAAAAATCATGAGCATTGCGCTTACAAAAGTGCTTCCTGATGATTCTATTGAGAAACTGATTGATTTACTTAATTTTGGCTTTGTAGCTATTGTAGAAGATGAATACAAAGTTTTTCAGGGAATAATTACTAAAATTGATTTAATAAATTATTTACGCAATGGCAAATATTAAAAAATATGGCTTTGCAACCAAAGCCATTCATGTGGGTGAACAACCCGACTTTAGAGAAGGAGCTACCGGCGATGTTGTGGTTCCCATTCACCTATCCACTACTTTTGCTCGAAAAAAAGTGTCTGAACCCACGGCTGGTTATGAATATACCCGTTCCCTGAATCCAACCCGAAAAGCATTGGAATCCAAATTGGCTTCACTGGAAAATGCCGAATATGGTTTGGTATTCAGTTCCGGGTTGGCTGCCGAATCAACAGTATTGTTGGCATTGCTCAATCCCGGCGATCATATAGTAGCTTTTGACGATTTGTATGGAGGAACCAAGCGATTGTTTAATCAGGTTTTTTCAAATTTCGGATTCGAAGTATCATACGTTGACGCAACTGATACATCATTGGTAGAAAATGGAATTAAACCGAACACAAAATTAGTGTGGATTGAGTCACCTTCTAATCCTTTACTAAAACTATCCGATATCAAAGCTATTTCGGAAATAACCCGTAAACATGGATTGATATTGGTGGTTGACAACACTTTCCTTTCACCATATTTTCAGAAACCGTTGGATTTGGGAGCGGATGTAGTTGTTCACAGTTCCACTAAATACATTGGCGGACATAGCGATGTGCTGGGGGGGGCGGTGTTGGTTAACAATGCCACTTATTACGAGCGAATTCAATATCATCAAAATGCTATTGGAGCCGTTTTATCGCCTTTCGATTCATATCTTACTTTGCGTGGCATCAAAACCCTCGCGTTAAGGCTGGAAAAACATCAGGAAAATGCTTTAAAAATTGCACATTATCTGGCAAGTCATCCGAAAGTAAGTAAAGTAATTTATCCAGGGTTAGAAAGTCATCCGCAACACGAACTGGCAAAGACTCAGGCTTCTGGTTTTGGAGGTGTTCTTTCGTTTGAAATAAAAGGAACGATTACTGATGCAGAGCATTTTCTCGAGAAGCTAACTGTTTTTGCTTTGGCCGAAAGTTTGGGAGGTGTGGAGTCGCTTATTGAACTTCCATCTATTATGACTCACTCTTCAGTGGCAAAAGAGATACGTGACCAGATTGGAATTACCGATACACTTGTGAGAGTTTCCGTAGGGATAGAGGATGTGGAAGATTTAATAGCTGATTTGGCACAAGCATTAGAGTAGTAGAGTATGGCAATACAAAAGCAATTCATTAGTCATCCCGAAATAAAAAATATCGGTTTAAAAGGGATTTACCTAACGATAGAGAATATTCGGAATAAGGAGACAGATACTGGTTTTGAAATACTCAGAAAGAAGATTGTCCATCAGGCTTATAATTATATCCGACAAATTGACGATATTAAAAAAAATCCGTTAATTCAAGGTTTCAGGCAGTTGCATGATGCAGTTGGTGCGCCCAATCGAAAAAATCTATCGGCTCCCGAAACTTTAGCCCGAATTTTGATTAAAAACCGTGATATTCCGCGAGTCAATTTATTGGTGGATATTTATAATGCCATTTCTGTAAAATATCTGTTGGCACTTGGTGCTCACGATTGGGACAAAATAGAAGGTGATGTACATCTGCGATTTACAACAGGAACAGAAAAGTTTATTCCACTTGGCGAAACCGAACCGAAATCCATTCGTGCTGGCGAATATTCATATATAGACGACAGTAACGAGATTATTTGTTATTTGGATGTTCGTCAAATTGAAAAAACCAAAGTAACGCTTGATACTAAAAACGTTTTCCTTGTTGTACAGGGAAATGCAAATACACCATTTCCGTATATCGAAGATGCTGTGTCGGAATTACTTCTTCTTATTGAAAAATATTGTGGTGGTAAAGCAACGGTTATCGGACAAATTGAAAACATCTTATGATTATCAAATTTGAGTCTTCTGTAAAAGCAAATAATAATAATATCTTGTCCGGTCTTTCTTGATGTTTTGCCCGATATGTCTAGAGATATTTTTATTCTTTCAAGACATATTTTCGAGAGAGTACATTGGTTCCGCTCGCGGGTAATACATATTCTAGATGGTTGGTGGTTATATCCTATCACAATAGTTATAAAAATTTATTAATTAAAATGAACTTTTTGTTCCGTTTAATGTTCACTTCAAAATAGTTTATTAAAAAAAAGAAATTATGAAAAAGTTTTTATTCTCATTTGTGATGCTATTTGCATTGTCATTGGCAGGTTTTGCTCAATCGTGGACAAATGATCCTGCTCATTCACGTTTAGGTTTCGTGGTAAAACACATGACTATCTCTGAAGTAAGTGGACGCTTTACAGATTTTGCCGTTAAAGTAAATGCAAAAAAGGCCGATTATAGCGACCTTAATATCGATGTTACGGCTAAGATAGCAAGTATTAATACGGATGTGGAAGCCAGAGATAAGCATCTTAAGAGTGCGGATTTCTTTGATAATGATAAGTATCCTAACTTGACTTTTAAAAGTGTTTCTCATACCAAAATCACTAAAAATAAATATAAATTGGTTGGAAACCTGACTATGCATGGAATCACCAAGAGTGTATCCCTTGACGTAATTTACAATGGCGAAGTAGTGAATCCGATGAGTAAGAAAACGACTTTTGGGTTTAAGATCACAGGGCTCGTTAAACGTTCTGATTTTGGTATCGGACCTAAATTCCAGGATATGTTTATCAGCGAGAATGTGAAAATAGTTGCTGATGCAGAATTCACCAAAGATTAATTATTTCATCTATTTGATAAATAAAAAAAGGCTGCGGATAATCACTATCCGCAGCCTTTAACAATTTAAAAAAATAAACTACTTTTTAATCTACTCTTTTACTAACTACATCCCAATCTATAATGCTCCAGAGTGCAGCTATATGATCTGCTCTTCTGTTTTGATAATCTAAATAATAAGCATGTTCCCACACATCAAAGCCAAGAAGAGGTTTAAATCCAGCTCTTACCGGATTACTTCCGTTAGCTTCTTTGGTAATGTGTAACTTACCACTTTTATCTGCCGACAGCCACACCCAACCAGATCCAAATAGACCAACTGCGGCGGCTGCAAATTCTTTTTTGAAGTTTTCAAAGCTTCCCCATTCTTTATTGATGGATTCGGCCAACTTTCCAGAAGGTTCATGGCTTTTTGGTTTGCCGGAGAATTGAAGAAAATAAAGAGTGTGGTTCAATACCTGGCCGGCATTATTAAAGATTGCACCATCGGGTGCCGAAGCAACGATTGCCTCTAAACTCTTCCCCTCGAATTCGGTTCCAGGTACAAGATTATTTAGATTCGTTACGTATGTTTGAAGGTGTTTTCCGTAATGGAATTCGATCGTTTGCTGACTGATTACAGGTTCCAATCCGTTTGTTTCGTATGGAAGTTTTGGCATTTCATAACTCATAGTCGTAAGTATTAAAGATAATAATAATGTATTCATATCTGTGGAGTTTTAATTTAAACTTCATGGTATAATAACAGAAGCTATCTGTTTTTTGTTCGACTGGATTCAAACTTTTATTTATCTTTGCAGACTAAGTTTGAATGAATAACTATAAAATGATAAATTATATAGATGAACTGAATGAGAGTCAGCGTGCCGCGGTACTTTATAATGACGGTCCTTCACTGGTTATCGCCGGTGCGGGCTCTGGAAAGACTCGGGTACTGACTTATAAAATAGCTTATTTACTGGAATCGGGCTATGAACCTTGGTCTATTCTTGCGCTTACCTTTACGAATAAAGCGGCAAAAGAGATGAAGGAGCGTATTGCCAGACAAGTGGGGGAGCAGAGTGCCCGCTATCTCTGGATGGGAACGTTTCATTCTGTCTTTTCACGCATCTTACGCACTGAAGCTGCTTCTATTGGCTTCACTGCCAACTTTACAATCTATGATACCAGCGATTCTAAAAGTCTGATCCGATCCATAGTAAAGGAGATGCAACTGGATGATAAAACATACAAAGCCGGAGCTATACAAAGCCGGATCTCTAATGCCAAGAATCATCTGATATCCCCCGGGGCTTATGCCATGAACCGGGAGATGGCGGAGCATGATAATGCATGTAAGATGGGAGCTATCGGAGATATTTACCGTAGATATTGGGATCGGTGCAGACAGGCAGGAGCAATGGACTTTGATGATTTGCTTTTTTATACTTTCATATTATTCAGCGAGCATCCGGACATTTTGAGGAAATATCAGGAGCAATTTAAATATATTTTAGTGGATGAGTATCAAGATACTAACTTTGCGCAGCATAACATTGTGCTGCAACTGTCTAAACTCCGTCAAAAGGTTTGCGTGGTAGGAGACGATGCACAAAGTATCTATTCTTTTCGCGGAGCAAACATTGATAATATCCTCAAATTTACAAAGCTATATCAGAATACACAGGTGTTTAAACTGGAACAGAATTACCGGTCTACGCAAACCATTGTTTGTGCAGCGAATAGTCTGATTGAAAAAAACAGGGAACAGATTCCTAAAGAAGTATTCTCTGAAAAATCTCAAGGAGATCTTATAGGAGTAATTCAGGCTTATTCTGATGTGGAGGAAGGGGATATCGTCTCGAATAGAATTATGGAGTTGCGCATGTCTCAGCATTATGGTTATAATGATTTTGCTATACTTTACCGCACCAATGCTCAGTCTCGTATATTTGAAGAAGCATTACGTAAACGAAATCTTCCTTATAAAATATATGGTGGCTTGTCTTTCTATCAGCGTAAAGAAATAAAGGATGTGATCGCTTATTTTCGCTTGTCGGTGAACCCTAATGATGAAGAGGCTTTTAAGCGGATTATTAATTATCCCGCACGGGGAATAGGGGATACCACAGTAGGAAAGATTATTGAGGCGGCTACTTCTCATTCCGTAAGTTTATGGGAGGTATTAGGCGATCCTTTGGAATTTGGATTAAACATTAATAAAGGTACGCATACTAAATTGCAGTCTTTTCGAGAATTAATGGAAACCTTTATTTCAATGTTAACAGAAGGAAATGCTTATGAGGTAAGTACCGCTATTGTGAAACAAGCAGGTATTGTGAATGATATTTATCAGGATCGCCAGCCCGAGAATATGAGTAGGCAGGAGAATATTGAAGAGCTGATGAATGGAATTCATGACTTTTGCGCCATGCGTGAAGAGGAAGGGAATGAGAATATTTCTCTTTCTGATTTCTTATCGGAAGTCTCTCTTTTATCGGACCAGGACACTGATAAATCAACAGATGGAGAGAAGATTACATTGATGACCATTCACTCGGCCAAGGGGTTGGAGTTTCGGAATGTTTTTATTGTGGGATTGGAAGAAAATCTTTTCCCCAGTAGCATGTCCGGTGATTCTCCCCGGGCGATGGAAGAGGAGCGAAGACTTTTCTACGTAGCTCTTACCCGGGCCGAAGATCATTGTTTCCTTTCTTATGCCAAAATCCGTCTTCATTATGGTAAAACAGAGTTTGCCAATCCCAGCCGTTTTTTGAGAGATATTGATACTGCTTATCTACAAATACCCAATGACTCCGTCTCAAGCAGACAATCTGATGAACCAGCCGGCAGATTTAGAAGAGAGAAAAGGGAGCGTCCGGCACGTTCTTTATTTAATTCTGAAAGAGAAACCACAAAGCAGAACATTATAAATAGGACTGTTCCTTCCAATCTGACTAAAATGGAAAATATTCAGCCTAAGCCTTCATCGGGTATAGCAATCACAAATTTGCAAGCGGGTGAGCAGATTGAACATGAACGTTTTGGTATTGGTGAAGTGCTAAGAGTAGAAGGAAGTGGTGAGAATCTGAAGGCAACGGTGAAGTTCCGCAATGCGGGAGAAAAACAATTGCTGTTGAAGTTTGCCCGCTTCAAAGTAATCTCTTGAGAGAAAAGCTGAAATATAATATAGAATAATAAGAAACATAAAATCGAAATGATAGACTTTAGTAAAGTACCCTCTCCTTGTTATGTGATGGAGGAAGATTTGCTGAGAAAGAATCTTAGCATCATTAAGAATGTGAGTGATAAGGCAGGAGTAGAAATAATTCTGGCTTTTAAGTCTTTTGCTATGTGGAAGTCCTTTCCCATCTTTAGGGAATATATTCATTGTTCCACCGCAAGTTCACTTTATGAAGCAAGGTTAGCGTATGAAGAGATGGGAAGCAAGGCACACACTTATTCTCCGGCATATACTGAAACCGACTTTCCTGCTATCATGGAGTGTAGCAGTCATATCACTTTCAACTCTTTTAACCAGTTCGAACGTTTTTATCCCAATGTGGAGAAGAACGGCAAAGATATATCTTGCGGTATTCGGATTAATCCCGAATATTCCGAAGTAGAAACTGAACTTTATAATCCTTGCGCACCCGGCACACGTTTTGGAATAACGTCTGATTTACTTCCTCCAACTTTACCCAAAGGTATTGAAGGCTTTCATTGTCATACACTTTGTGAATCTAGTTCCTATGATCTGGAACGTACATTGGTACATATTGAGGAACGTTTCAGTGGCTGGTTTTCACAGATTAAGTGGCTCAATTTGGGTGGCGGACATCTGATGACTCGCAAAGATTATGATAGAGAGCACTTGATTAACTTGCTCAAAGGACTAAAATCACGCTATCCACATCTTCATATCATTCTTGAACCAGGTTCTGCTTTTACTTGGCAAACAGGTGTGCTAGTATCCACTGTGGTGGATATTGTGGAAAACAGAGGAATTAAGACGGCTATTCTTGATGTGAGCTTTACCTGCCACATGCCCGATTGCCTGGAGATGCCTTATCAGCCGGCTGTCCGTGGTGCAGTATCAGAGACTGTGGAGGGAAAACAAGTTTACCGTTTAGGTGGAAATAGCTGTCTGAGTGGAGATTATATGGGCAACTGGAGCTTTGACCATGAATTACAGATTGGGGAAAGGATTGTTTTTGAGGACATGATTCACTACACCATGGTAAAAACGAGTATGTTTAACGGCATTCAGCATCCATCTATTGCTCTTTGGACATGCGGTGGTGAGTTAAATCTTTATAGGGCTTTTTGTTACGAGGACTACCGTGATCGGATGAGTTAATAATCCGTCCTGCATGTAAGAGTTCTCTTTAAAAAAGTGAGCTAAACATTTGGTGTTTTAGAAAAAAGACGTACATTTGCATCCGCTATTGCAGATTGCGAAAGTAGCTCAGTTGGTAGAGCATAACCTTGCCAAGGTTAGGGTCGCGGGTCCGAGTCCCGTCTTTCGCTCAAAAGTTTGAGTGTGTTTCGCTACTTTAAGTCGTTTTTAATGCCCAGGTGGCGGAATGGTAGACGCGTTAGTTTCAGGGACTAGTGTTAGCAATGACGTGCAAGTTCGAGTCTTGTTCTGGGCACTGCGAAGACGCACCAAACTTTTTTTATGTTGGAGAGATGGCGGAATTGGTAGACGCGCTACTTTGAGGGGGTAGTGATAGAAATGTCGTGGGAGTTCGAGTCTCCTTCTCTTCACGTAAGTAGTGGCCGATTTTTAGTTCGCGAAAGTAGCTCAGTTGGTAGAGCACAACCTTCCCAAGGTTGGGGTCGCGGGTTCGAATCCCGTCTTTCGCTCTTTATGGAAGAAAAATTGAAGTCTGTCGGTGTTCAACCGCCAGACTTTTTTATTTCTATGAAAATGGAACATCTTCATCTAAAATGATTACTTTTGTGCTTCAAAAGCAAATAATAAAAAATTAAAAGAATAGATTAGAATGGCAAAGGAACTGAAAGGACTTACCAAGCGAAGTGAAAATTATTCGCAATGGTATAATGAGTTGGTAGTTAAAGCTGATTTAGCAGAACAATCTGCTGTTCGTGGATGTATGGTGATTAAACCTTATGGATATGCTATCTGGGAAAAAATACAACGTCAGTTGGACGATATGTTCAAAGAAACCGGTCACGTTAATGCCTATTTCCCATTGCTTATCCCTAAATCTTTTTTAAGTCGCGAAGCAGAACATGTGGAAGGATTTGCCAAAGAATGTGCTGTGGTTACTCACTACCGGCTAAAAAATGCCGCCGATGGTTCCGGACTGATTGTTGATCCTGCTGCCAAACTAGAAGAAGAATTGATTATTCGCCCAACTTCCGAAACAATTATTTGGAGTACTTATAAAAATTGGATTCATTCTTATCGTGACCTTCCTATTTTGTGTAATCAGTGGGCAAATGTTTTTCGATGGGAAATGCGTACCCGCTTGTTTCTTCGCACTGCGGAATTTTTGTGGCAAGAGGGACACACCGCTCATGCTACTCGTGAGGAAGCAGAAGAGGAAGCAAAAAAAATGCTGAATGTATATTCAGATTTTGCTGAAAACTTTATGGCGATGCCAGTAGTGAAAGGTGTAAAATCGGCTAGTGAACGTTTTGCCGGTGCATTGGAAACTTATACTATTGAAGCTATGATGCAGGATGGGAAAGCTTTGCAATCGGGTACTTCTCATTTCCTTGGACAGAATTTTGCCAAGGCATTTGATGTTCAGTTTGTAAACAAGAACAATGAAATGGAATATGTATGGGCTACCTCGTGGGGAGTCTCTACTCGCTTGATGGGTGCTTTGATTATGACACATTCGGACGACAATGGTTTGGTACTTCCTCCTAAATTAGCTCCTTTTCAAGTAGTGATTGTTCCTATTTATAAGAATGAAGAACAATTGAATGCGATTAACGAAAAGGTTGCCGGCATCATGGCAAAACTAAAAGCGGTAGGTATTTCTATGAAATATGATAATTCAGATAATAAACGTCCCGGGTTTAAATTCGCTGATTATGAATTGAGAGGCGTTCCCGTTCGATTGGTAATGGGAGCACGTGATCTGGAAAATAATACGATGGAAATTATGCGTCGGGATACTTTAGAAAAAGAAACAGTGTCTTGCGATAATATTGAAAATTATGTGAAAGATCTATTGGATGATATTCAGACTAATATTTTTAAGAAAGCATTTGATTTTCGTGAAGCGCATACTATTACCGTTGATTCTTACGATGAATTTAAAGAAAAGATAGAAGAAGGTGGCTTTATTTTGGCTCATTGGGATGGAACTCCTGAAACGGAAGAGCGTATTAAAGAAGAAACCAAAGCAACCATTCGTTGTATTCCATTGGATGGGGATACTACTCCTGGAGTCTGTATGGTTACTGGCAAACCTTCTGCTCGTAGAGTGATATTTGCTCGCGCTTATTAATAATTATATGAAAAAGATTCGTTTTGCAGTTATAGGGCAGGGGCATATCGGCAAACGGCATGCTGAAATGATTCGTCGTAATACACAGGCTGAACTTGTGGCTGTATGTGATATCCTTTCGAAAGAAGAATTGGGTATCACTGATGCTTCTGAAACTTTTTATCATTCAATAGATGAGTTGCTTGGAAAGGAAAAGGATATTGATGTAGTCAATATTTGTGTCCCTAACGGGCTTCATGCTGAGTTTGCTTTAAAAGCTCTTGATGCTGGTAAGCATGTGGTTATTGAAAAACCGATGGCTCTTTCAAAATCGGATGCAGAACGAATTTTATCAAGAAGTCTGGAAGTAGGGTGCCATGTGTTTTGTGTAATGCAAAACCGATATTCTCCTCCTTCTGTGTGGTTGAAAGAGATCGTTGACAGTGGCATATTGGGAGCGGTTTATACCGTGCAGCTCAATTGTTTCTGGAATCGGGATAAGCGATATTATAAAGCTGGTTACTGGCATGGTGATGCCCGAATTGATGGTGGAACTTTATATACTCAATTCTCCCATTTTGTGGATATTATGTATTGGTTGTTTGGTGATATAAAGAATATAAAAGGCTCTTTTCATGATTTCAATCATCAGTCTTTGACAGCTTTTGAGGATAGTGGAATAGTTCTTTTTGATTTTATTAAAGGTGGCTCTGGTTGCTTGAATTATTCTACCGCTGTGTGGGATAAGAATCTGGAAAGCAGTTTGACTATCATAGCTCAGAATGGTTCGATAAAAGTGGCGGGACAATACATGAATGAAGTGGAATATTGTCATATAAAAGATTATGTAATGCCGGAACTTGCTCCATCTAATCCTCCTAATGATTATGGTGCCTATAAAGGCTCTGCCAGAATCATCATTATGTGATTCAAAATGTGATTGATAAGCTGACGGGGAAGGCGTTAATTACCACGAATGCTTTGGATGGACTAAAAGTAGTGGATATTATTGAAAGAATATATAAAGAAAGGGATGCCCGATAGGAGCATCCCTTTCTTTATATAATAAATAGCTATTTTTAGAATTGAAAGAAATTTTTAGCATTGTTATAGCTGATATCTTCAATCATCTGACCAACAAACTTCATTTCGGAAGCTGGTAGTTCACCGTTTTCCACGTCACGTCCCACTAAATTACATAATGTACGACGGAAATATTCATGACGAGGATAAGACATAAAGCTACGTGAATCTGTTAACATACCCACAAAGCGGCTTAATAAACCAAGCAATGAAAGTGCATTCATTTGTTTTTCCATTCCGTCCTTCTGATCTAAGAACCACCATCCGGAACCAAACTGAATCTTTCCTGCAATTTTTCCATCTTGAAAGTTTCCCAACATGGTAGCGATAACTTCATTAGCACATGGATTAAGGTTATAAATGATTGTCTTTGTAAGTTTATCGTTAGAATCCAAACGATTAAAGAACTTAGACATTGATTTCGCCGTATTAAATTCCCCAATAGAGTCAAATCCGGTGTCAGGGCCTAATTGCTTAAACATACGGGTATTGTTATTGCGAATAGCTCCGTAATGAAATTGTTGAGTCCAACCTTTTGACCAATCCATTTCACCGAATACAACGAGCATTGCTGATTTAAATTTCAGGATTTCTTCCTGAGTCAAAGCTGTTCCACCGTATACCTTATCAAAGATTGCTTTAACCTCGGCTTCTGTGTAATCTTCTGCATAAAACTCTTCAATACCATGATCAGATAATTTACAACCAAGGCTTGCAAAGAAATCGTGACGCACTTGTAATGCGGCAACTACATCATCAAATTTAGTGATGCTAACGCCACTTACTTCTGATAATTTATCAATGTAAGCACGGAAGTCAGCAGGCACTTCTACTGCCATTGCTTTATCAGGACGCCATGTAGGAAGAACTTTTACTTCAAAGCCACTTTTCTTTGTGGCAATATGGTACTCAAGTGAATCAATAGGATCATCGGTTGTGCAAACAACTTCCACATTATAACGGCGCATCATTCCGCGCGCTGAATATTCCGGTAAGGCAAGTTTCTCATTACATTCATCAAAGATTTCACGTGCGGTATCTTTATTCAAGATTTTATTGATGCCAAAAGCTGTTTTGAGCTCTAAGTGAGTCCAATGATAAAGAGGATTTCTCATAGTATAAGGAACAGTCTCTGCCCATTTTTCGAACTTTTCCCAGTCGGAAGTATCCGTGCCGGTGCAAAAACGTTCATCAACTCCATTGGTACGCATTGCCCGCCATTTGTAGTGGTCCCCACCTAACCATATTTCCGTAAGAGAGCGGAACTTGTGGTCGTCTGCTACCATTTTAGGAACTAAATGACAATGAAAGTCGATGATAGGCATTTTAGCCGCGTGCTCATGATACAATTCTTGTGCGGTTTTTGTTTGCAACAAGAAATTTTCATCCATAAAATTCTTCATTTTATTAGTGCGTTTAAGTATTTAAAATTGTTACTTATATAAAATAGAGAGATAGATTGCTAATTATTAATCATATAAACAAATTCTCCCTTTTTGTTTTATTAACCGTTATCGCACACGAAAATAGAGATATTATTTGGATTCACAAAATAATTCGTATCTTTGTGCAAAATATTTATGATATTTAAACTGTTATCGAGCACGAATGAGAGATTGTAACCTTGTATTATAATTATTTTGATAGTGAGGGATAAACAGGCTTATATCCTGATTTTTATATAATTTAGAACTTTATAATAATAAAAGAAATGAAAGCATTAAACAGACAAACTGTTCAGGCAAACAAGTATCCTGAACGTATCATTCAATTTGGTGAAGGCAATTTTTTGCGCGCATTTGTAGACTGGATCGTTTATAATATGAACCAAAAAGCAGACTTTAATAGTAGCGTAGTTGTTGTTCAACCCATTGAGAAAGGTATGGTGGATATGCTCAATGCCCAGGATTGTCTTTATCATTTGAATCTTCAGGGATTGGATAAGGGAAAAGAAGTAAATAGCATTGAAATGATTGATGTAATTAGCCGTGCATTGAATCCTTATTCTCAGAATGATGAATTTATGAAATTGGCAGAGAATCCTGAAATACGTTTTGTTATTTCAAATACTACTGAGGCAGGTATTGCTTTCGATCCTTCTTGCAAATTAACAGATGCTCCTGCTTCTTCTTATCCAGGTAAATTAACCCAGCTATTATTTCATCGTTTCAAAACTTTTAATGGCGCTGCTGATAAAGGTTTAATTATCTTCCCATGTGAACTTATCTTCTTGAATGGTAAAGAATTGAAGAAATGTATTGAACAATACATTGATCTTTGGAATCTTGGAGCAGATTTTAAAAAATGGTTTGAAACTGCTTGTGGTGTATACTGTACTTTAGTTGATCGGATTGTTCCAGGATACCCTCGTGCTACAATTAATGAAATTCTTGATAAAATTCAGTTGGAAGATAAGATGGTTGTTCAGGCAGAGATTTTCCACTTGTGGGTTATTGAAGCTCCTCAATCTATCGCTAAAGAATTCCCTGCTGACAAAGCTGGTTTGAATGTATTGTTTGTTCCTTCCGAAGCTCCTTATCACGAAAGAAAGGTTACTTTACTAAATGGTCCTCATACAGTACTTTCTCCTGTAGGTTACCTTTCTGGTTTAAATACGGTTAGAGAATGTTGTGAAGATGCTGTTATCGGCAAATTCGTTCATAAAGTAATGTTTGAAGAATTACTTGAAACATTGAACTTACCAAAAGCAGAACTTGAGAAATTTGGTCATGATGTGATGGAACGCTTCTGCAATCCTTTCGTGAAGCATTTTGTAACTTCAATCATGCTTAACTCATTCCCTAAATTTAAAACTCGCGACCTCCCTGGCTTGAAAACATATTTAAAACGTAAAGGCGAACTTCCTGCAGGATTAGTTCTTGGTTTGGCTGGTATTATTACTTATTATAAAGGTGGCAAGCGTGGTGAAGACACGATTACTCCTAATGATGATCAGGCAATAATGAACTTACTTACAAGTCTTTGGGCAAAAGGTAACATCGAAGGTGTAGCTAAAGGTGTTTTAGGATCAGAACTAATTTGGGGAGAAGATCTAAATGCTATCGCTGGTTTAACTGATAGAGTTATAGCTTATTTAAATTCAATTCAAGAAAAAGGTATGCTTGAAACTGTAAAGAGCATTCTTTAATTAAGAATTCAACTAATAAGTAAAGCGACTTATTACTGTTTTATAAGGCAGTAATGAGTCGCTTTTCTATTATCTTGAGGTTAGTATATCCTAAAGATATATATTTAATAGGGTAGATTTATTCTTCAGCGCAATGTAACATAAATGTGGTAGCACCAATTGTGATGATAGCTCCATCTTCTAAGATAACGCGATCTTTATCCTCTAAGCACCCGTTCATAAGGAAGGTACCGGTAACGCTGGGGAAATCTCTTAGCGTATAAATTAGTTTCCCTTTTTTATTTTCTTTGATGTTAATGATACAATGCTGGCGATCCATACTCATATCAGCGGTCTCAATAGGAGTATTGATTATTGTACCTACACATCTACGGCCAATAACATTATCTCCCAAATTTAATGGCAGAACTTGCTTATAACCAAAAACATTCGCAATTACCACGATATTCCCAAATTTGTCTTTATGTTCCTGCTCATCAAACACCTCTTTTCTTACCTGGGCTTTGAGTTTTGTTTTTCCAATGCGGATACTAAATTGTTTGCCACAATGTTCGCAAACAAATACTAAAGATTGGCCTTCAGAGTACTTAGTTTCATCAAATGTAAGATAGTTCTCACATTTAGGACACAATATTCTTTTCATAATGGGATTTTTTATTTGGCAGTGAGCAGCCATGCATCTTTGAACGTAGCATTTTTCTTTAATTGCGAAAGTTTTGTATTCGCTTCCGCATTATTTGAAAAAGACATAATGCTTACTCTCACTCGTCCGTCGCCTTGAAGAATACTAGCGCCAGAAAAACCTTGTTTTTTTAACTTATCAACTACGTTCTGCGCATCAGTACGGTTTGCAACGCTTGCAGTTATAATATAGTAAGAGCTATTTTTTACGGAAGTAGCTGTAGGTATAGTAGAAGTACTTTTCTTCTCAATTTTTTTAGGCACCATCACTTCTTTTACCACTTTAGGTTTTATCTGTTCCTGTTTTTTTTGAAGGACGGCTGATCCTGAATTGTTAGAAGTAGGTGTCTCTAATGTTAGCTGATTCAAATAGTTCTGATGGAATAAGTTGTGCATAATTCGTTCTTTCAACATAGGTATTTTCTATTGGAGTGGACATGAAGAAGAAGATAAGGATAGCTGCTGCCATTGCTATAGAAGTGCGAAGGAAAGAACGATTGATCCGAATTTCGTATACTTTAGGATTAGAATGGATTAATTCTGTTGCCTTTTCTTTCGCTTTGATTTTATATTCTAACTTATCGATTTCAAAAGAACTCAACCCATATAAATGAGGGGTAAGTAATCCATCCTCAAAGGGTTGAAACTGAAGAATATCATGAATCGTTAAGCACATTGTGCCGATTCCATGAATTTCAATTTTCCCTTCTTCATGCAAAGTCTGCACCAACTCTTTAACTCCTTTATCCACAAGTTTAGATGCATCAGAAAAGTCAGTGCAATAAGAAGCCATATATGATTGTACCAACAATCCATCATTCATTTTAAGCTGAGGATTGAAACCAATGGAGCGGGTAGGAGGCAGGAATATACTTTCTTCATCCATCCATCTGGCTGGTGCATAATGAGATACAAATCCTCCGAATGTAGGGATGATTACGCAATCGCTCTCTAATAATAATACTTCTATATGTTGTAACAATTCAATCATAAATGCAAATGTACACCTTTTATTGATTATTATCCGTAAATTCGCAATTATATTATTAACAAATTATCAACAGCCGTGCAATAAAAGCAATGGAGACTCGTTTTATTCTAAAACATTAGCGAAGGGTAAAGTAAAAATTCTATTTAATTTATAGGAACTATTTTTTATAATTTAATACCTTTGCTTTTTTTATATAATATTTTTTCAAAATATAAATTTACGAGAAATGAAGAATTTTACTTTTTTACTTTTCTTTTTATTTTCGGTTTTTACTGTGAATGCTCAGTCCTTGGATATGCTAAAAGGAATGGATGTTGATAATTTATCGGATTCCCAAATAGGAGATCTTCTGTCCAAAATGGATAAGAATGGTATTTCTATAAATCAGATAGATCAATATGCCAGTAGCCAGGGATTAAGTAAAACGGAAACGGCAAAATTAAAGAGTAGAATTGTTAGATATAGCGATAAAAACAAAGGGGTTAAGAAGCATACCGTTTCTGCTGAAGACGAAGCGGAGGACGGTAAACTTGATCCCGAAATGATAAAATATTATGATGCATATAAACAGAAGAAAGACTCTATAAAAGCCACTAAGCTAGAAATATTTGGACTTTCAACTTTTAAGGATGTAAATCTTACTTTTGAACCAAACCTTCGTTTGGCTACCCCGGATAATTATGTTTTAGGTCCTGATGATGAGCTTTTAATAGATGTATATGGTAATTCAGAAGCAAGTTATAATATATTTGTGAGTCCGGATGGAAAGATTAAGATTCCTTTAGTTGGTGTAATATCAGTTGGTGGACTTACCATTCAAGAGGCAAAATCAGTTATTAAAAAAAGATTATCTGTTATCTATGGAGGTATTCGAAATAATTCGACGAAAGTAAGTATTGCTTTGGGAGATATCAGAAGTATTACTGTCAATGTTATTGGAGAGGTAGCTTATCCAGGTTCATATACTATTCCATCATTAGCATCGGTATACAATGCGTTATACGTATCTGGAGGTCCTACAGAAAAAGGTTCCTTTCGTAAAATTCAGATTAGTAGAGGACATTCCATTATTGCTGTAGTCGATTTATATGATTTTTTAGTCTATGGAAAACAATGTAATTTAAGATTGCAAGACCAAGACGTGATTAAAGTACTTCCATATAGTAATAGAGTTACAATTTCAGGAGAGGTTAAAATACCAGCGATATTTGAGATGAGAGAGTTTGAAACAGTAGCCAACCTGATTGGATTTGCAGGTGGATTTACGGAAAATGCTTATCGTGAGCGTATTACTGCCTATAGAAATACAACTAAGGAAAAAAGTGTGATTGATGTGACCTTACCTCAATATAATTCTTACTTAACTGAGTCCGGAGATGAATATAAGGTTGGTGAGTTATTAAAACGCTTTACAAACAGAGTGCAAATAACTGGTTCTGTATATCGCCCTGGAGTATATTCGCTCACCAAAGGAATGAAGGCGAGTGATTTATTAACAAAAGCTGACGGACTGAAAAATGATGCATTTGCCACAAGAGCGGTTGTCTATAGAAAAAATGCTCAGAACCTTCCTGAAATGGCCTCTTTCTCTCCATTAGACGCATTGGAAGGACGAAATGATTTATTACTTCAACGGGAAG